>PXBM01000022.1 GCA_003566935.1 Syntrophomonadaceae bacterium
CCCCGGTCAGGCCGGAACCGATCTGCGTGGCCAGCCTGATCCGCTGAGCCTCACCGCCCGATAGGGTGGAAGCAGCCCGGTCGAGGTTAAGATACTGCAACCCCACATTACGTAAAAACCTCAGTCTTTCATCAATTTCTTTCAAGACCTGTCTGCCAATATGCTGCTCACGTTCGGTTAACTGCAGTCGTTCAAAAAAACCTGCAGCCTGCTCGACGGTCAGGGCAGAAATCTCGGCAATATTTTTTCCACCCAGCAAAACAGCCAGGCTGGCCGGTTTCAGGCGGCTGCCTTTACAGGTCGGGCAGGGCTTGACCTGCATAAAACGCTCCATATCTGCCCTGGCTTCATCCGAAGATGATGAGGCATAGCGTCTGTCAAGCAGCTTCAGGACCCCGGGAAATACTTTCTTATAATTGCGCACACGCCTGAACATATTGACATAGCGAAAATTTATTTTGCCCGGCGCCCCATAAAGAATTTTCTGCTGTTCTTCGGCAGATAAGTCTTTATAAGGTTTGTCGAGGTCAACTTCCCAAGCATTTGCGGCAGCCTCGAGGAATTGCTGATAATAGTTCTGGCCGGACCAGGGATGAATAGCCCCTTCACGGATTGATAATTCAGGATAGGGAATAACCAGGTCTGCCGAAAATTCTGACCTCGTTCCCAGCCCACTGCAAGCCGGACAGGCACCATAAGGGCTGTTAAAAGAAAATATCCTCGGACTTATTTCTTCAAAACTGAAACCGCAGTCGGCACAGGCAAAGTTTTCACTAAAAAGCAGCTCCGAACCGCCTACTTCCTCAACCAGGACCAAACCTTCGCTTAACTTAAGAGCTGTTTCCATGGAGTCTGCGAGGCGGGCCTGAACACCCTCACGGATAACCAGGCGGTCAACCACCACCTCGATATTGTGTTTCTTATTTTTATCAAGAACTATATCTTCTTCAAGTTCATAGACTTCACCGTCAACCCGGATGCGAACATAGCCCTTACGGCGCATTTCATCAAAAAGCCGCGAATACTCGCCCTTTCGGCTGCGGACCAGGGGCGCCAGGACCTGGATCCGAGTTTCATCAGACAGATCGCTAACCTGATCAACCATCTGCTGCACAGTCTGCTGGCTGATTTCTTTTTCACAACCCGGACAGTGCGGATTGCCAATCCGGGCATACAGCAGGCGGATATAGTCATATATTTCCGTAACTGTGCCTACAGTGGAGCGCGGGTTACGGGATGCCGTTTTCTGGTCGATGGAGATAGCAGGGGAGAGCCCCTCGATCTGATCTAGGTCAGGTTTATCCATCTGGCCCAGGAATTGGCGGGCATAAGCAGATAGCGATTCAACATAGCGGCGCTGTCCTTCTGCATAGATAGTGTCAAAAGCCAGCGATGACTTGCCCGAGCCGCTCAGTCCGGTAAAAACAATTAACTTGTTGCGGGGCAGGGAGAGGTTGATGTTTTTCAGGTTATGTTCTCGTGCTCCGCGAATGGTTATTTCTCCTGCCGACAATCTTTTCACCTCAGTTAAAATTTTAATTTGCAGTTGTTAAAAAAATCTCGCGAACCCTTGTTTAAAGCTTCTCCAGCTCGAAGATCATGTCGCGCAGTTCGGCGGCCCGCTCGAAGGCAAGGTCACGCGAGGCTACTTTCATTTCTTTGCGCAGTTCCTTGATCATTTTCTGGCGTTTTTTAGCATCGAGCTGCTTCAAGTCTTCTTCGAAGTAGCGCTCTTCTTCCTCCGCAACCACGGTGGCGCCGATCAATTCGCGAATCGGCTTTACAATAGTGGCCGGGATGATATTGTGCTCCAGGTTAAAGGCTACCTGTTTTTCGCGCCGGCGCTCGGTTTCATCAATCGCCCGCTGCATCGACGGGGTGATCTTTTCGGCATACATAATTACCTTTCCCTCAATATTTCGTGCAGTCCGACCAATAGTCTGGATCAGGGAACGATCGGACCGCAGGAAACCCTCTTTATCGGCATCCAGGATGGCTACCAAGGTTACTTCCGGCAAGTCAAGCCCTTCGCGCAGCAGGTTAATGCCAACCAGGACGTCAAATTCGCCGGTACGCAAGCCCCTGATTATGGTCATTCTCTCCAGGGCACCGATATCAGAATGCATGTAGCGCACCTTCAGGCCCATATTGCGGTAGTATTCAGTCAGGTCTTCGGCCATGCGCTTGGTCATTGTTGTAACCAGGACTCTCTGACTTTTTTCAGCCCGGCATCTGATTTCTCCGTAGAGATCATCAACTTGCCCTTCAGCAGACCTGATCTGCACCTCGGGATCGACCAATCCGGTTGGACGGATAATCTGCTCCACAACAGCATCGCTGTGCTCCAGCTCCCAGGGTCCGGGAGTGGCTGAAACCAGGATAGCCTGGTTAAGCAAAGCTTCAAACTCCTCAAAACGCAGGGGCCTGTTATCGAGAGCAGAGGGCAACCGAAAGCCATGTTCAACCAGGGTACTTTTGCGTGACAGGTCCCCGCGATACATACCATTGATCTGGGGGATGGTAATATGGGATTCATCAATTACCATCAACATATCTTCCGGAAAATAGTCCAGCAGGGTTGCCGGACGGCTGCCGGCAGGGCGTCCATCCAGGTGGCGTGAATAATTTTCAATACCGCTGCAAAAACCGATTTCCTGCATCATTTCCAGGTCAAAATTTACGCGTTGTTCCAGGCGCTGTGCTTCCAGCAATTTATCTTTGCTGCGGAAGAAAGCCAGCTGCTCCTGCAGCTCAGCCTCAATATCAGAGATTGCCTTCTGCAGCTGATCCGGCGCGGTAACATAATGAGTGGCCGGGAAAATGGCTACATGAGCCCGGTCACCGGTAACTTTACCGCTAACCAGGTCAACTTCCCGCAGGCGGTCTATCTCATCGCCAAAAAGCTCGACTCTTATCGCAGCCTCAGAAAATGAGGCCGGTATAATCTCAAGAACATCACCCCTGACCCGAAAAGTACCGCGGTGGAAATCAATCTCATTGCGCTGGTAATGAATATCAACCAGGTGGCTGATGATTTCATCCCTGTTGATCTGCATACCCGGGCGCAGGGAGAAAACCTGTTCCATGTATTCCTTGGGAGACCCCAGGCCATATATGCAGGAAACCGAGGCAACAACTATAACGTCCCTGCGCTCAAGAACTGCGCTTGTGGCTGAGTGGCGCAGCTTATCAATTTCATCATTGATAGAAGAATCCTTCTCAATATATGTATCGCTGCTGGGCAGGTACGCTTCCGGCTGGTAATAGTCGTAATAGCTGATAAAGTACTCAACCGCGTTCTCCGGAAAGAGCTCTTTAAATTCAGAGCATAGCTGGGCAGCCAGGATCTTATTTGGAGCCATAACCAGGGTCGGCCGCTGAACCTGCTCTATGACATGGGCTATTGAAAATGTTTTCCCCGAACCTGTTACTCCAAGCAGGGTCTGGTAAGGGCAGCCCCGGTGCAATCCCTCCACCAGGGCCTTAATAGCTCCCGGCTGATCACCGGAAGGTTTAAAATCTGCTTTTACTTCAAAGCCACCTTTACCGGTCATAATGGCACCTCCCGCTCAGTGGCTAATTCGGAAACATTACTAATTATATCATAATTAAAGTAGAAAACCTGTTTCAAATATCACCAGGGCCAGCCCGATAACAATAAAAATTATGGTGGATCCAATCTTAATATAGTACGGTTTTAACCTGGCAACAAAACGGTTCCCCAGGTATATAGCCAGGACATGATTTATAAACATAGCTGCCATTGCTCCACCAAAAACGGCTAAAGGGTAA
>PXBM01000072.1 GCA_003566935.1 Syntrophomonadaceae bacterium
AACAACCATGCCAATAACATTGGTGGGGGCATTTTCCTTACTAACTCCTCGCCTTTGATCAGTGGTAATGACCTTTCCGACAACAGAGCCGGTCCTTCAGGAGGAGGAGTTGCCATATACTTTGAGTCTTCCCCTGAACTGATTGACAACCTGATCATCGGTAACCAGGCTGAAACCGGTGGAGGATTTTCAATATACCTTGGCTCAAATCCTTTAATTGAAGCAAATACAATCTCTGATAATCAGGCCAGGCTTGGCGGCGGGCTCCTGATTAACGAAGGTTCAGAGCCTTCTATTATTGATAACATGATTACGGAGAATGATGCAGAGCGCAATGGTGGCGCAATGTTTATCCAGGCGTCATCGCCTTCCATTGAAGGAAATTCGTTTAGAAACAACGAAGCAAGGCGTGATGGTGGCGCTATCTATGCTCTGATGGATGCCGTCATAATGCTAGTCGATAATATTTTTGAAAACAACAGGGCCAGTTCCGGAGGAGCAATTCATTACTCTGAAGGTGCTGTCGTAGAAGGCCTTGATAATAACACCTACCAAGGCAATGCCCCCGACGATGTAATTGAAGAGTAAAGAAATCAATTATATATCGTTTTTTTATATATAGTGCAGAAAATATCAGGCTGCCTGGCATTATCCAGGCAGCCTTGTTTCGTTTTTATCATAAAAAAGTTATAATAGTTTTGTTAGCCAGAGGGAGGTATCCGTTGTGGCAAAAAAATCCTCAGCCAAAGACAAAAAAGGTGATGAAAAAAAGAAACCTGAAAAAAAGTCACCCGGGATATTTTCGAACGCAAAAGCAGAAAACATAATACTATTCATAATACTGGCCCTCGTGGCCGGGCTGCTTTTTATAGGGCCCTTTTATCGTGGCCTGTTTTTCAGCATGGAATTATTGCAAGCCCAGGTCTTTGTTTTTGCCGCGCTCTTCTTCTGGGGGCTCTTCAGGATCTTTAATAGAGACAGGAGACTGATCGAGACTCCCCTCGACATATGCCTGTTATTGCTGCTTATAGCATACTTTATATCCACTTTTGCTGCTGTTCATACAAGGGATGCCCTGGAAGAGCTTTTGAAGATTGCTTCATACCTGGTAATATACCTGGTTGCAATTGACATATGCCGCAACTGGAAATATCCTGGCTTGCTGAAATGGTTCAGCCATGAAAGTGAAGATACAGGTTCTACTTTGCCTCCGGGCATCAGCATGTTTTTGCATTTGCTGCTTGCCGCTGCAACGGTTTTAACTATTGCCAGCCTAGGCGTTCCTGCCGGTCACTGGGATTTTGTCGGGGCTTACGCTTCAAACCGGATAGCTTCACCGATGGGGTATGCCAATACGGCGGCAGCATATTTTATGGCCAGCTATTTTATGGCGTTATCACTTGCGCCCCTGGCTAACAGGATGTCCAGGGTTATTTACCTGGTTCCGGCTACTTTAATGTTAATTACAGTAGTTCTCACCTTTTCAAGGGGAGCCTGGCTGCTTTTACCACCGCTTGCTGTATTACTGGTATTAGTTTCAGCACCCGGGCAAAGGCTGCGTATCTGCCTTTACCTTGCAGTTACTGCTCTTACTGCTTTGCCAGCTGCCTTGCTGGTAGATCCGTTATTTCGATCGGATAATCCGGCTCAGGCCTGGTGGTTAATCATTGGCGCAGTTTTAGCTGCAGTAATACTGGGTGCCATGGTAGAGCTGTATTTTCTTCAGAGCAGAAAGGTGCGCCTGGGAATAGCAGCAGCGGGAGTTTCTATCATTATTGCCGTGTTAATCATTTTTATTATTATTCCGCTTGCAAGTCCTTTACACCTGGAGAATCCACCTGAAGAAGAAGCCCAGACCACTACTTTGGAACAGGTAGTTAGTAATATAGGCTCCGGGAAAACATATCAGCTTAAATTTGATGTTAAAGCTGTCAAAGATGTCCCACCTGAAAGGGATGTCCCTGATACAATTTGGAGATTAAAAGTTTTAGGTGGACTGCCAAATTATAGAGATGAGGTGCTTCTTGATTATCGGGGAACGGAAACAGACAATTGGCAGCAGTATGATTTTTCTATCGAAACCAGCGAAGAAACCACAAGGTTAGATATAAGATTATTCAATCATTATCCGGGAACAGCTTTAACTGTCAGAAATGTAATGCTCATAACAGCGGAAAGCGAACAAAAATTACTTTTTACCATGAACCGCATTCTACCCGACTCATTTTATAATAGGATATACTCATATTCCCTGGATCGAAACCTTGATCGCCGCCTGGAGCTGTTTGAAGATGCTGTTAAGGTTATCAGGGATTACCCGATCCTGGGAGCAGGTGGTGGGGCCTGGGCGGCAATTTACCGAGCCTACCAGGATCAACCCTATGATTCAAGAGAAGTTCACAATCATTATTTGCAGGTTTGGATCGAGTCAGGAATTCTCGGTATTATAGCTTTTGTCGGGATCTGGCTTAGCTTTGCAGCGGCCTTTATCCGTAACTGCTTTAAAGGCAGGGCCTCACCCGTAAGATGGCAGTACTGGACTGCCACATTCCTTCCGGTCGCAGCGCTTGGAGCTCACAGTGCCATTGACTGGAACTTTTCCATGGCTGCAGTGGGGATATTTCTCTTTGCCCTGCTTGGCGCCGGTCGCAGTCTTGATCAGGCGTCCTGGTTCAAAAAAGAGGGTAACAAAAATGTAAAATCCGGCAAGGGACTGGTTATCGGTATAATTGCCCTTGTTTTAGGACTGTCACTGGTGATTTATTCAGCAGCGTTGTTAAGCGGCTTAAAAACCACCTGGGAATCACAGCGACAAATGGAGAGAGGGAATAACCAGCGAGCCATGACAGACATGCAAAGAGCTATCCGCCTTGACCCGTTACTTGCTGAGAACCATCATAATCTTTCAGTTTTGATTGAAGAGCAGGCAAGAAGGACGCAGACCCAGCTTGATCCAGAGGTTATACTGTCTTTAGCCCGTAGGGCTTACGAACTGGAACCATATAATCCGAATTATTTTCTCCGCTATGGAGATCTCTTGATGAGCTATGTAGACATTGATGAAGGATTGTCATATATAGACAAGCTTATAAAGATGCGCCCGCATGCTCCGAGCAGTTATGTCCGCCCGGCCCATTCCAGGCTGCAGGTTATAGAGTATTTTGCCGAGGTTGATGAACAGGCTAGCCTCCAGGATTACGCCGGGGAAATATTTGAATTAGAAGAAAAAATGCAGGAAAAACAAGGTGATAGTCGGCCCATGGCCTATCTAATAGGCAGGACAAATCAATTGCTTGGTAACCGCATGGAAGCAGAGCGATACTACGAAATGGTGCCGGAAGATGATCAGTTTTACGACCTGGCCCGGCAAAGGCTGGCGGAACTGCGGGGAGAGGATGAAAACAATGACTAAAAAATGCATGTCAATCAAGATTTTACTGGTTCTTTGTATTTTTTTAATAGTCTTACCTGTTACTGCTTGTGAAGGAGATCTGAACGGAGAATCCACTGCGATCAAGGAAGAAAAACAGATTACCGATGGAGAGGATGAAAAGAACATGACATCTGAACAAAGTTTTCCTGAGTTAACCATGCCACCTATTGATCAGGAAGTGCCCGAAAATTTGGAAACGGCCACCTTGGCTTTGGGCTGATTCTGGGGCCCTGATGCCCGGTTCGGGCAAATGAAAGGAATTTATCGCACCAGGGTTGGATATACCGGGGGCAGCCTTGAAAACCCCACGTACCATAACCTGGGCGAACATAC
>PXBM01000258.1 GCA_003566935.1 Syntrophomonadaceae bacterium
ACCAGGCACTGTTCTTGAAGAATTGCAAAAGGGATACCGCCATCGTGACAGGGTTCTGCGCCCGTCGATGGTGAAAATTTGTGGGAATTAGAAAGTTTAATAATAAAGAAAAGAATAGTTTAGGAGGCAAAAGAAAATGGGAAAAGTAGTAGGAATTGACCTGGGAACAACAAATTCAGTAATTGCTGCTGTAATTGGCAGCGAACCGGAAATTATAGCTAATGCCGAAGGCAGCAGGACAACACCTTCAGTAGTGGCATTTACAAAGGAAGGTGAACGTCTGGTAGGGCAGGTGGCAAAGCGCCAGTCTATTACCAATCCAGAACGGACCATTACCTCTATAAAAAGAGAAATGGGCACCGATCATAAGACAAAAATTGATGATAAGGAGTACACTCCGCAGGAGATATCGGCAATGACCCTGCAAAAGTTAAAGACCGATGCAGAAAACTTCCTGGGTGAGAAGATTACCCAGGCGGTTATTACCGTGCCGGCTTACTTTACTGACAGTCAGCGTCAGGCTACCAAGGATGCCGGAACTATTGCCGGTTTGGAAGTGCTGCGCATCATTAATGAACCGACAGCAGCGGCACTGGCTTATGGATTGGATAAAAAGGGAGATCAAAAAATCCTGGTTTTTGACCTTGGTGGAGGAACCTTCGATGTGTCTGTTCTTGAGCTGGGTGATGATGTTGTGGAAGTTAAAGCTACCAGCGGCAATAATCGTCTGGGTGGCGATGATTTCGACCAGCGCATTGTTGATTATGTAGCTGATGAATTTAAAAAAGATCAGGGCATTGATTTGCGTAATGATCGTATGGCCCTGCAAAGGTTAATTGAAGCTGCTGAAAAAGCCAAGGTAGAGATATCTTCGGTTACATCTACCGATATAAACCTGCCTTTTATTACAGCAACACAGGATGGACCGAAGCACCTCAATGTTCCTTTAACCAGGGCAAAATTTGATGAGCTTACAGCAGACCTGGTTGAAAAAACAATGGGTCCGACCAGGCAGGCTCTAAAGGATGCCGAATTGAAAGCAGATGATATCGACCGGATTATCCTGGTTGGCGGGTCGACCCGAATCCCTGCCGTACAGGAAGCTATTCGCAAACTGTTGGGTCAGGATCCTCATAAAGGGGTTAATCCCGATGAAGTTGTGGCCATGGGAGCGGCCTATCAGGCTGCTGTTTTGGGCGGTGACGCGAAGGATGTTTTACTGCTTGATGTAACTCCACTTTCACTTGGCATAGAAACACTGGGTGGCGTTTATACAAAAATTATTGAGCGCAATACAACAATCCCGACAGAGAAGAAACAGATTTTCTCAACAGCGGCAGATAATCAGAGCAGTGTGGAAATCCACGTTCTACAGGGTGAAAGGGCAATGGCAGCCGATAATAAGACTCTGGGCCGCTTTATGCTTGATGGTATACCCCCTGCTCCGCGGGGAGTTCCGCAAGTTGAAGTTAGCTTTAATATTGATGCCAACGGGATCGTTAATGTTTCAGCTAAAGATTTGGGCACAAACCGTGAACAAAGCATTACTATTACTGCTTCAGGCGGACTCGAGGAAGATCAGATCGATGAGATGGTTAATGAAGCTGAAAAATATGCTGAAGAAGATAAAAAACGCCGGGAGCTGGCCGAGGCGCGTAACCAGGCAGACAGCCTTGCTTACAGTGCAGAGAAATCATTGAAAGATCTGGGTGATCAAGTAGAACCAGGTAAACAGGAAGAAATCAATAAAGCCATTGAAGAACTGCGTCAGGCTTCCCAGGGTGAAGATCTGGAGCAAATCAAACAGGCTACCGAAAAAATGAATGGTTACTTGCATGAATTGTCTACCAAGCTTTATGAGCAGGCTAAAGCCCAGGAAGGTCAGGCAGCAGAAGCTGAAGGTGAAGCCGGTCCGGAAAGCCCGGAAGATGAAAATGTGGTAGATGCCGATTATGATGTTCAGGAAGAGGATACCGGCGAAGCTGAAGGTGAAGATAGCAGCAAAGAAAGTTAATAATAATTAATAAAGCTTTAGTGAGGGATGATACCTGGATATGAGTAAAAGAGATTATTACGAAGTGCTGGGAGTGGAACGCAGCGCTTCTCCTGAAGAGATAAAAAAAGCATATCGCCGTCTTGCCAAGCAATACCATCCTGATTTTAATAAAGATGATGGCGAAAGCGAAAAGAAATTCAAGGAAATCAAGGAAGCCTATGATGTTTTGAGCGATCCCCAGAAGCGGGAGCAATATGATCGCTTCGGGCATCAGGCCGGATTTGATGCTGGTGCAGCGGGTCAACAGGGCTTTAGCGGTTCCGGCTTTGGTGGATTTGGTTTCAGTGGTGGAATTGATGAGATTTTCGAGCAGTTTTTCGGAGGAATGGGTGGTGGAGCAAGGCGAAGATCGCCCGGCCCTGAACAGGGAAACCACCTCCGCTATGATCTGGATATCACCCTCGAAGAAGCTTACAGCGGTGGAGAAAAGACAATAAATATTCCCCGGACTGAAAACTGCCCCGAATGTAACGGCAGCAGGGCCAAGGCGGGAACAAACCCTGAGACCTGTTCAACCTGCGGAGGCAGCGGGCAGCAGCAGTATGCCCGCAGCACTCCTTTTGGCAGGTTTGTGAGCATGCAGTCCTGCAGCGAATGCCGGGGTGAGGGATCAATTGTCAGGGAACCCTGCCCTGCCTGCAGTGCCCAGGGGCGCATTGTCAAGGAAAGAAAAATAGATATTAAAATTCCTGCAGGTATTGAAGATGGTTCAAGGTTAAGGGTAAGCGGCGGTGGCGAGGCCGGAATACGCGGTGGTCCTCCCGGCGATCTTTATGTTGTAGTCAGAGTTAGGCCGCACAAGAAGTTTAAGCGCCAGGGCAGCAACCTGATCATGGAGCAGCCTATCAGTATCAGCCAGGCAGCCCTGGGGGTTGAGCTGAAAGTGCCGACCCTGGATGGAACTGCAGAATTGACAGTGCCTGAAGGGACTCAACATGGTGCTACATTCCGTTTGAAGGGCCGCGGGATGCCCCATCTACGTGGTTCTGGTAAAGGTGATTTGCAGGTTAGAATTAAGGTTACAGTTCCGAAACGACTTAATCAGCGTCAAAAAGAGCTCCTGGCTGAACTGGCTCATCTTAGTGGTGAAGAAGTAGGAGTAGAGAACAAGGGCCTTTTTGATAAGGTTAAAAATGCTTTCAGTGGGAGTTAAGCCCGTCGGGGGTTTAGGATAGCCTATGCATTATTTTTTTTTGGAAGGAGAATTATTAGTTTCCGGTGCAGAAGTTAATCTGGCTTCCGGGGATATAAACCATGCATTTAAGGTGCTGCGTTTAAGACCGGGTGACAACCTGGTTATTGCCGATGGTTTAGGCCTGGCCAGGGAGGGAGAGGTTGTTATTGCTACCTCTTCAGAAGTCTTAGTCAAACTGGGCAGCAAGCTGCCGGGTTCAGAATCACCCTTGAATATAACCATCTTTCAATCCCTGACCAAGGGCGACAAGATGGATTTAATAGTCAGGCAGGCAGTTGAGCTGGGTATAAACAGAATTGTGCCTTTTAAATCTGAGAGAAGTATACCGCAGAGAAATGAAAGGCAGGATCAGAGAAAGATTGAACGCTGGTGCGGTAAAGTTCGTTCAGCGGCAGCTCAGTGCCGCCGGGCTTATCTGCCTGCTGTAGAGCCGGTTTCTTCTTTTAAGCATATTTTACCCAGGATCGGAAATGTTAAGGCCTTTGTGCCCTGGGAAA
>PXBM01000095.1 GCA_003566935.1 Syntrophomonadaceae bacterium
ATATGGTCTTCGTGACCGTGAGTTAGGATGATCGCCTTGATATCGAAATTGTTTTCCAGCAAATATGAAATATCCGGGATAACAATATCCACTCCCAGCATTGCTTCATCAGGAAACTTCAAGCCTGCATCCATGATTATGCATTCGTGGCCGTATTTCAATACAAACATGTTCTTTCCAATTTCACCGATTCCCCCGAGGGGTATCAGCTGCAGCGTTTTACTTTTCTTATTTCGTCTGGACAAAATGTACCTCCATTATTTATTATCGGGTGATGCAGCTGCAACAAACCAGCGTCTGAACACCCTAAATTAACTTCCCGCTTCGCTTCGTCCCTGCAGAGAAGTTTTAAATTCAAAATATAATTACATTACAAAATCCATAACCCTGTCTTTTAAGCTCCAGGTTTTCTTATGAATTCTGGATACTGATTTTTGAATCATGTACTATCATCCCGTATGTCCAAAACCCCCGTCATTTCTTTCCGTCAGAGGCAGTTGATCCATTTCTTCAAGAACAGCCCGGGGAACCGGACAAAGCACCATCTGGGCAATCCGATCGCCACGACTGATGGTAAAGTTATCCTGTCCCAGATTAATCAATATCACTTTTATTTCACCGCGATAATCTGAGTCAATGGTGCCTGGAGAATTAACAATTCCAATACCCTGCCTGACTGCCAATCCACTGCGCGGCCTGATTTGTAGCTCATAGCCAGATGGTACAGCAACCATTAAACCAGTTGGCACCAGGACTCTATTCCCGGGTTGAATATTAACATCAGCTTCGACAGCCGCGCATATATCCATGCCGGCCGATCCGCTGGTCATATAAGATGGCTGCGGCAAATCTTCTGTGCCCTTTATTCTTTTAAAGGGCAGCTTGATATTATCACGTATCATGCAAGTATCTCCTAGACTCAAGCCTTTATGTTTTAGAGAGAAAAAACCCTACCAGGTAGGGTTTTAACCTTGCTGCTATCTGCGATTATCGGGTTTGCCCCTGCCGCCTCCACCGCCTGAAGGCTTTTCAAGCAGGGCTTTCCTGGAAAGATTTATCCGTCCCTTATCATCGATATCAAGGACTTTTACTTCGATTTCATCTCCCAGTTTCACCACATCTTCAGTTTTATCAACACGGTGATGATCAAGGTGGGATATATGCAGCAGGCCTTCTTTGCCCGGCAGCACCTCGACAAAGGCGCCGTAACGTTCTACCCTTTTTACTTTACCGGTATAAACTTCTCCTGCTTCTACATCCTTGACCAGGGCTTCAATCATTTCCCTGGCTTTTTCTCCGCCTTCCGGATCGACAGCGGCTATAAATACCCTGCCGTCAGGTTCAATGTCAATGCCCACTCCGGTTTCAGATATGATCTTGTTAATCATCTTACCACCGGGGCCGATTACATCCCTGATCTTGTCAACATCAATTTGCATCCTGATCATCCGTGGTGCGTTCGGAGAAAGTTCAGGCCTTGCTTCACTGATAGTTTCGTTCATAATATTGAGAATATATTTATAGCCCTCATCGGCACGATCCAGGGCTTTTTCCAGCAGTTCACGGGAAAGACCCTTGATTTTAATATCCATCTGCATTGCTGTAATCCCTTTTTCAGTTCCGGCTACTTTAAAATCCATATCTCCTAAAAAGTCCTCTACGCCCTGGATGTCGGAAAGGATTACAACATCATCACCTTCCTTAATCAAGCCCATGGCTATTCCGGAAACAGGCCTTTTCAGTGGCACACCGGTATCCATCATCGCGAGCGAACCGGAGCAGACACTACCCATTGAGGTTGAACCGTTCGATTCCAGGACCTCTGAAACCAGGCGAATTGTATATGGAAAATCATCCTCGGATGGAACAACCGGCTCAAGGGCCCGTTCGGCCAAGGCACCGTGACCAATTTCCCTGCGGCCGGGACCGCGCATAAATCCGGCTTCGCCAACACTGTAAGGCGGGAAATTATAATGGTGCATAAATCGTTTAGATTCTTCAAGCCCGAGACCATCTAACATCTGCATATCACGCAGGGCAGAAAGGGTACAGATATTTAATACCTGGGTTTGACCACGGGTAAAAATAGCAGACCCATGAGTGCGCGGCAGTGAAGATATTTCACAGCTGATTGGCCGGATCTCTTCCGGCCGGCGGCCATCTGCCCGTAAGTCTTCATTGATAATCATTTTGCGCAGCGTATCTTTAAGCACTGTTTCAAAGATCTTACTTAGTTCTGATTCCTGCTCAGGATAGTCTTCAACGAATTTATCTTTAATTTCCTGCTTTACTGATGCAAGTTTCTCTTCACGTTCCTGCTTGTCGGAAATCTTCAGGGCTTCCGAAACACCTTCCTTCACGACCGGCTCTACCTTATCAACCATGTCTTGAGGCAGTGTTTTGCTCTCAACGATCATTTTCTCTTCACCGACTTCTGCAACCATTTTCTTCTGCAGATCAACTATTTCCTTGATTGTCTCATGTCCGGCCTGGATTGCCTTGATCACATCATCCTTGTTTATCTCATCAGCACCTGCTTCAACCATTAGCACGGCATCTTCAGAGCCGGCGAGCATCAAGTGAAGAGAACTTTTTTCTGTTTCTTCCTGGTTGGGGTTAACAACGACTTCACCATCAACCAAACCAACAATTACTGCGCCAATCGGCTCCTCAAACGGTATCTTTGATATTGAGAGTGCTGCTGATGCTCCGATAATAGCCAGCGGCTCCGGAGGACAATCCTGGTCCATCGAAAGGATCGTGGCCACTATGTGCAATGAATGATTAAAACCTTTAGGGAAAAGAGGCCTCACCGAACGATCTGTCAGGCGGCAGCCTAAAGTGGCTCGCTCAGTAGGTCGTCCTTCTCTCTTGATAAAACCTCCCGGTATACGCCCAACAGCATAAAGCCGCTCCTCATAATCAACAGTCAACGGTAGGAAGTCTACACCTTCACGCGGTTGATCTGAAACTGTTGCCGTAACCAAAACCATTGTATCGCCATGTCTTAGCAAAACGGCGCCGCTGGCCTGTTTGGCAAGCCGCCCTGTTTCCATCGAAAATTCTTTACCCTGCAGTTCCATGGTATAAGTTTGCATAAATCAATAAACTCCTCTCAACTACTACTTTAAATAACCTTATATCAGATATTTATAATTAACCGTAAGCACGGGGGCTGGCCCCGTGCTTATAATGTAACAGTTACTTCCTTAATTTAAGTTTGGTAATAATTGTCTGGTATCGTTCAGGGGAAGTCTCTCGAAGATAATTCAATAATCCTCTCCTGCGGCCGACCATTTTCAGCAATCCACGTTGAGAATGATAATCTTTTTTGTGGGTTTTTAAGTGATCCGTGAGGTAATTAATCCGCTCTGTCAATAGAGCAATTTGAACTTCCGGTGAACCCGTATCGCCCTCGTGCCTTTTGTAAAGATCAATTATTCCCTGCTTCCGTTCCTGATCAAACATAATAAAAAAAACTCCTCCCATTTATATAATCGCCGCCTGCCAAGTTTAACGTTGGGAAAGCGTTAAACCTAGCCCGCGGTTCTCACTATTTTGATTTTAGCACAGAACAACCTGCTTGTAAAGAATGGCCGATTCCGCTTTTTCCCTGACTGTAGTGCCCGATCAACTCCCGGCTCTGTTCAATATCCTGCCCGATCTGTTTTTTTAGTTGTTCCGCTGAATTAAAGTTACGGGTATCGCGCAGTTTCTCCAGGAAACATATCCGGATCTCGCGATTGTAGATAGTTTGATCAAAGTCAAGGATATGTGTCTCTACGGCAATATTATGATCGGCAAAGGTAGGGCGTGAACCCACATTGGTCACCCCGTAGAACAGCTCACTGTCAAGCCTGCTTACTGCAGTCAGGTACACACCTTTACCGGGCCACAAAAGACGAGGGTTAGCGGCAATATTTGCCGTAGGATAAACCATTTTCTTTCCTATACCATAACCCTTAATTACCTGGCCCTGCCTGTAAAAGTGATAGCCAAGCAGGTCGGCAGCTTCCTTAACACCGCCACTGAGCAATAAAGAACGAATTATTGAACTGCTTACTTCCTTATCCTTAAAGTAAAACATGGGGCACACATCAACGGAGAAACCAAGTTTGTTGCCCCAGTAACCCAGGGTGCTGGAACTGCCTGCACCCATTCGTCCAAATGAATAATCCTCACCGACAAAAACTCCTTTTACATGCAACCTTTCAAATAATACCTGGCGCACGAACTGCTCCGGTGAAAGTGAAGCCATCCTGGAAGTGAACTGCTGAACAACCATGTAATCCAGGCCCAGTTCCGCCATTATTTCCGCTCGATCAACCAGATCGGTCAAAAGCGAAATGGGCTGTTCTGGACGCAGGGCGATCTGGGGGTGGGGATCAAAGATCAATACGGCGCTTTTACCCTTTTTGTTTTTTGCTCTCTTTACAGCCGCTTTTATTATCTCCTGGTGTCCACGGTGGATACCATCGAAATTCCCCAGCGCCACGTAGAGGGAGGATTTTTGATTTGCTATAATATCTACACCATTAATAATTTCCATCTAAACTATCCCTTTTCACCTAAATTCAATATCTTTACCTTTATGATAAAAACTTAAGAGTCTTCAAACCTTCTTTGTCCTCTAGAGCGAACTTTGTTATCAAGGCTTTAAATTCTCCCTGCCTGTCATAAAGCCTGATTGGTTCATCCAGGGGTAACCCTGACAGCAGTCCCGCATCACCCGGATAAAGCTCCTGCCCATTTTTCAGAGCCTCTACCTGTTGATTGTCCATTTCTATCGCAAGATACTGCTGCAATGCACTATCCATTGGCCACATTATCTCCATGGTGCAACCCTTTTCTACTTTTTCAGCAACCTGGTCCGTTGTCAGGGCCTTATCGATGTGGTACGGACCAACTGCAGTTCTGACCAGGCCTGAAAGGTAAGCGCCACACCCTGCAGCTTCACCGATATCGATCACCAGGGACCTGATATAAGTGCCCTTTGAGCAATCCACTTCAAAGGTCAGCTGCGGCTCTGAATCGCTATTATAAGTTAAAAGCTCTATCCGGTATATAAATGCCTTTCTTAACCTGCGGGGGGCTTCTTTGCCCTGTCTGGCCCAGTAGTAAAGAGGTTTCCCCTGGTGCTTAACCGCAGAATAGTGTGGCGGAAGCTGCTCGATCTCACCGCTAAAGCTTTGCAAAATATCTTCAATTTGCCGGTGATCGTGCACCTTTACATCGGGGGTAACTATTATATCTCCCTCAGAATCACCGGTGCTGCTTACTTTTCCCAGGGTGACTTCTGCCCGGTAGCTTTTTGGCAGCGCTATAATATATTCACTCAAGCGTGTAGCCCTGCCCAAACAAATCGGCAGAACCCCGGTTGCCATTGGATCAAGTGTTCCGGTATGTCCTGCTCTGTGACCGGGAAATATTTTTTTAACCAGCTGCACGGCCCTGTTTGAGCTGTCACCGGGCAGTTTATTAATAACAATAATACCGTCCACACTGCAATACTCCCTTATGCCGACAACTCTTTGACCATTTTAAAGGCTTCGGCCATTACTTTTCCTTTAACCCATTCATAATCGCCCTGCATCCTGCAACCGGCTGCCCTGATATGGCCACCACCGTTTAATCTACCTGCCAGCTCACTGGCATCAAGGCTCCTAGAGCGAAAACCGACTTTCACATCGCTGTCGCTTTCCACGTAGAAAAGTATGCCCAGTTCGATTCCTTCAATATTGCGGCTAAAGTTAACGATGCCTTCAAGATCGCCGGTGGTTGCACCGCTTCGTTCCCTGATATCTTTACTTAAAGTCATTACTGCAATAGTCCTATTTTCATACAGCTCAAGGGTTGACAGGGCCTCTTTCAGTAAGATGTAGTAGGTGTAAGGCCGCTCGTCAAATATTTTTTGAGATATTACACCGGGATTTATACCAGATTCCAGCAGGGATGAAATTACTATATGAGTTTGAGAAGTTGTGTTCTCGTATTTAAATGAACCTGTATCGGCCGAAATAGCGACGTAAAGGGCTTCAGCAATATGGTAGTCAATTTCAACACCCAGATCCTTTAATAGACCGAAAACAATTTCACCTGTGGCAGAAGCAGTGTCATCGACATAGTTTAGATGACCAAAGCGTTGATTGGTTACATGATGATCGATGTTTATAATCATCCTGCTCTGCATAACCGAATCCTTAAAAAGATCGAGACGATCAGGATCACTGCTGTCAAGGACAATAACTGCTCTTTCCGGATTATCAATTGACCCGTTATGACAGACTGTCCCGGAACCTTCCAAAAACTTGTACTTGATGGGAATATGGCCCGGTGTCAGCATAGTTACTGCTTTCCCTATTTTACGTAATCCCATTCCCATTCCCAGTAGTGAGCCGATGCTATCACCATCAGGCTGCATGTGCGATATCAGGTAGAAATGATTCTCATTTTTTAGTGTATCAACTATTTTCGTCCGATCGGCTGTCATCCCTGTTCTCTTCTTCCTTCAGTGACTTTATTACACTTTCGATATAGGCGCCATACTCAATGGAGGTATCCAGGAAAAAAATAATCTCCGGGGTATATCTCAACCTTATCCGCTTTCCTATTTCAGAACGGACAAACCCGGAAGCCCTGGCCAGGGCTTGCAAAGTTTCTTCTTTTTCCGCCTCACTGCCATATATACTTACATAGACGGAAGCATGGCGTAAATCCTTTGACAACTCTACATCAGTAACGCTGGTCATCTCGACAACCCTGGGATCTTTTATTTCAACAGTGATAATTTGACTGACATCTTTCTTGATCTGTTCAGCAACCCGCCGCACTCTGTTTTCCGACATAATGAAATCCTCCTAAATAATAGGCTGATCCGGCGATAAAATAAATTTAGCGTTTAACCTGCTTCATGGTATATGCTTCGATAATATCTCCTTCATTGAGATCATTAAAGTTTTCAAGCAGAATTCCACACTCATAGCCTGTTAAAACTTCTTTTACATCATCTTTAAACCGCTTCAGTGAATCTATTTTGCCATTATCATGAACTACTGTGCCATCCCTGATCACCCTGATCATGGCATTGCGAGTTATTTTACCTTCTATTACGTAAGAACCGGCAATATTGCCCAGGCGCGAAACCTTGAATATTTCCCTGACCTCAGCCTGTCCGAGAATTACCTCTTTCATGATCGGTTTCAGCAGTCCCGTAACGGCATTCTTGATGTCTTCAATTGCTTCATAGATGATCCTGTACAGCCGGACATCAACTTTATCCTGCTCCGCAAGCTTGCGGGCATTGGCATCCGGCCTGACATTAAAACCAATTACGATGGCATTGGAAGCTGAAGCCAACATAATGTCCGATTCGTTGATCGCTCCAACCCCTGTATGGATAATCTTTATTTGAACTTCTTCAAGGCTAAGCTTATTTAATGCATCCTGGACGGCTTCAACAGAACCCTGGACATCTGCCTTTAAAATCAAGTTCAGATCTTTTACTTCACCTTCCTGGATCTGCTTAAAGAGGTCGTCCAGGGTTACTCTCTGGACACGCCTGCTTACTTCTTTTAGCTTAGCTGCTCTTTTTTCGGCAACCTGGCGGGCTACTTTATCGTCCCCGACAACCTGGAAAGCATCACCTGCCAGTGGAACCTCGCTTAACCCCAGGATTTCCACCGGAGTTGACGGGCCGGCTGACTTAATCCTTTCGCCGCGATCGTTATTCATTGCCCTGATCTTTCCGGCAATGGATCCGCAAATTAGCGACTCACCAACTCTGAGAGTCCCATCCTGCACCAGGACAGTAGCCACCGGACCACGTCCGCGATCAAGCTTGGCCTCAACCACGGTTCCCCTGGCTGTCCGTTCAGGGCAGGCTTTCAATTCTCCAACTTCTGCTAAAAGCAGGATCATTTCAAGGAGCTCTTCTATTCCGTCGCCCCTGATGGCGCTAACATTTACAAATATAGTGTCGCCACCCCACTCTTCAGAGACAAGGCCGTGTTCTGATAGCTGCTGTTTGACCCGGTCCGGGTTTGCATCAGGTTTATCGATCTTGTTAACCGCCACCATAATCGGCACCTGTGCCGCCTTGACGTGGTTAATAGCTTCAATAGTCTGGGGCATAACCCCGTCATCAGCCGCGACAACCAGCACGGCAATATCAGTTATCTGGGCCCCCCTGGCCCGCATGGCGGTAAAAGCCTCGTGGCCCGGGGTATCCAGGAAAACAATCTGCTTATTGTTAACATCAACCTGGTATGCTCCGATATGCTGAGTTATTCCGCCAACCTCTCCATCGGTTACCTTAGCGCTTCTGATTGAATCCAGCAGTGAAGTTTTACCATGATCTACGTGGCCGAGGACAGTGACCACCGGTTTTCGCAGTATTTCCTGGCCACCTTCATCTTCACAAACAGCAAGCAATTCCTCTTCTATCGGATCTTCTATGTAATCAACTTCAAAACCGTGTTCATCGGCTAAAAGCTCAACGGATTCAGGTGAGAGCGGCTGGTTCAAGCTGGCCATTACATCCATCTCCATCAGTTCAGTTATTAACTGGGTAGCAGGCAGGTCAAAATGTCCTGCCAGTTCTGAAACGGTCACCTGTCCTTCCAGCCTTATTTTAGGCTTTTGCGCTTTAAGCGCGGCAGCTCTTTTTTCCTCCTGGATCGCTTTCCTGGCCTTGCGGCTGGGAGCAGGCTTTTCTTCCGCGGATTCCTCTTTCTTTGCTTCAACTTTTTTTTCAGGTTTTTCTTTAGTTTTTCCTTCAGGTTTTTTGGCAACCTGATCTTTTTTTGCTTCAGCATCCTCTTTATCCGGCTCTTTGCCATCAGTTTGGCCGGTTAGGATTGACATAACTTTTTTAGCTTCATCATCGGTCAATGTACTCATATGGTTATTAACCTTAATATCCATATCTTCCATAACTTCAATGAGCTTTTTACTGGCTATTCCCAGTTCTTTAGCTAACTCATAAACCCTGACCTTGCTCATCTAAAACACCTCCATAAGGTAAGCCCTCCCTGTTATGGACCATTGACTCCCTTATCTTTGTCAAGTAATACCGCCAGATCATTTAACAAACCTTCATCTACAGGCATTTGCAGGTTTTTTTCCAGCCGTTTACCTTTTATTGCTTTTTTTAAACAATCCTGCTTTCTACATATATAAGCTCCCCTGCCGGACTTTTTACCGGTGCTGTCCAGAACAACCTCACTATCGGGAGTTCTTACTACCCGGACCAGCTCTTTTTTTTCCATTTTCTGCTGGCAGCCAATACATACACGCATGGGAATCTTGCGTTTCTTAATCATCCTGTTTCATTTCCTCCTCAGGCTCTTCTTCACCTGTGGACTCATTTTCAATCACTGTTTCTTCATTTTCCGCTTCAACCACGGTATCTTTTTCATTTTCGGCTGCTTCATTTTCTTCAGACTGCTCAGTTTCTGCTTCATCACCTGCAGGACTTCCCGGCTTTTCTGCATCCTCATCGCCCGGAACTTCTTCAACATCCCCGGTAAGCCCTATAGCTGAAAGGCTTTTCTCTGTATATTGTGTTTCACTGGATATATCGACTTTCCAACCAGTAATACGTGCAGCCAATCGCGCATTCTGCCCTTCCTTGCCAATGGCAAGCGACAACTGGTTATCGGGAACTACTACTGAAGCAGTTTTTTCTTCATAATTAATCATAACCGAAGCTACCTTGGCCGGGCTGAGAGCATTGCCAATATACTCTTCCGTTTCTTCACTCCATTTAATGATATCAATTTTTTCTCCCTTTAACTCATTGCTGATAGCCTGAACCCTGCTGCCTTTGGGACCAACACAGGCTCCAACGGGATCTATATCCTGATTATGCGATATTACAGCAAGCTTGGAGCGATGACCTGCTTCTCTTGCTGCCGCTTTAACTTCAACTATCCCTTCATAAATTTCAGGAACTTCCATCTCAAAAAGTCTTTTTAAAAAACCGGTATGAGTCCTGCTGACAATTATCTGCGGTCCCTTTGTTGTTTTCTTGACATCGAGGATAAAAGCCTTTACTCTTTCCCCTTGCCTGTACCTTTCATGCGGGATTTGTTCTTCCACGGGCAGCACAGCTTCAGTCCTGCCAAGGTCAACAATGACATTGCGCTGTTCAAAGCGCCGGACCAGGCCGGTTATGACCTCCTCGGTTCTATCAACAAAATTTTCGTAAATCAATTCACGCTCTGCTTCACGAATTCTCTGAATTACAACCTGTTTTGCCGTCTGTGCTGCAATTCGGCCAAATTCCTGCGGCGTTACCTCCATTTCAACCGTATCTCCCAACTGGCAGTGTGGATCATAAACCCTTGCCTCGTACAGGCTTACTTCAGTCTGGTCTGATTCAACTTCTTCCACAACTTTCAGCTCTGAAAAAACCTTGATATCGCCTGTTTCACGATCGAGGGTTACATTTACTGCAGAAGCTGATTGAAAGTTTCTTTTATAGGCTGAAACGAGTGCTACTTCCAGTGCCTCAAAGAGAACCTCTTTACTAATTCCTTTCTCTTTTTCCAGTGATTCTATTGCTGCAAATAGATCTTTGTTCATTTTAATTTCCTACCTCCTTTCCGACAATCTTCAGATACCTAAACTCAAGCTTTGCCCGGGCCGGGATACCAGAGATTTGCCCGATCAATACTATTATATGGTATTCCTACTGTGCTTCCATCATCCCTGAGGATTTCAATTTCATCATTGCCGGCCCTCTCTAGAATACCGCTAAACTTCCTGCTGCCTTCTATAACCTCACCTGTTTTGACTTTCACTTTTTCACCCTGGTAGCGCTGAAAATGCTCTTTTTTAGTCAGCGGCCTTTCCAGTCCCGGTGAAGAAACTTCAAGAGTATAGGCGTTCGGGATGGGATCATGAATATCAAGAAAATCGGAGAGAGCCCGGCTTACCTCTTCACAGTGATCAATAGTAACTCCGCCTTCTGTATCAATAAAAAGCTGCAGGCGGCCATGCTTGCCTACAACATAATCAAGGCGGACCAATTCAAAGCCCATTTTTTCAAGAAAAGGCTCGATTAAGGCAATTAGATTATCGCGGACCTCTTCCCTGCTCAAAACATTTACTCCTTTAACATGAAAGAGTGGGAATGCCCCACCCTTCGTCAATGAACCACTACAACTTTACCCAATTTAATTTACCATAAAAATGCACAAAGCGCAAGGATTCCGGGCTCGTTTGTTATTTTGCTCCGCTATCAATCCTCAACACATATTTAAATATTTCCCAGTACATTTTTGATCTTGCCAGGATACCTTTCAATAAGCCAAGCTTTTCTTCTTTCATAACATGTGAGAGATCGGGCAGCAGCACTTCCGCCGCCTCTATATTATTTTCATCAATATATTGGTGTAACGCTACTTCTATCCCAAAACGTGACAGGTCCAGATCGGATATATTCTCCAGAAGCTCTCTTTTTATTGCGCGCTGCCCCGACAAAAATGGTGCCATTTTCTGCGCCATATCGGTTGCAGCCCGTCCTTTTTGGAAAATACCAATCGTCATTGGCGTCTCCCCGTTTATGACCGGTTTAAGCAGCTCTTCAATATGCTTTTCCGTCAAGCCAATTAAATCTGCATCAAGAATAAGAATAACTTCCGCCGTGGAACGTTTCAGTCCGGCAACGACAGCCCCGCCCTTGCCCCTGTTTTCAAGCAGTTCTATAACCAGGACCTGGTTAAAAGCAGAAGCTGCTTCTACCGTCCTATCCTCAGAACCATCACTGACTACAATAATCTGATCAACCAGTTTTGAATCCTGAAGAGCTTTTAAAACACTACTAATCGTCTTTTCTTCATTATAGGCCGGTATAATAGCCGCTTTTTTCATAATCTTCCTCCCCGGTCTCTATCTATCACTACAATAATATTGTTTCTATGTTATAACGCTCACTGCCTATACCTGAAAAATGGCAACCTCTTAGCCTGCTAAAGAAAAAGAAGGGAGCATTTTTTATCTATAGCCGTTCAATTCGCCTTTCAAAGCTTCAAGCAGTTTATCTTGTTCAACAGTCCTGACCACCTTGCCGTGCTTGAAAAGAATTCCTTTCTTCTTCCCCGCCGATATTCCTATGTCCGCTTCTTTTGCCTCACCAGGTCCGTTAACGGCACAGCCCATCACCGCCACTTTAAGTGGCGCTTTATAGTTTTCGAGTATTTTTTCCACTTGATTGACCAGCGGAACCAGGTCTACTTCACAACGCCCGCAGGTCGGGCATGATATCAGGTCGGGTGTAAATTTTCTTATGCCAAGAGCCTGGAGTATTTTTCTGGCTGCATTAATTTCCTCCAGTGGTGAAGCGGTCAGAGACACACGTACCGTATCACCAATACCATCAGCCAGTAAAGCACCGATCCCGATTGCCCCCTTGAGCAGGCCCGTTGAAGGTGGGCCTGCTTCCGTTACCCCCAAATGCAGGGGGTAATCATGATCTTTTGCAAAAAGACGGTTAGCTTTAATAGTTGTGTAAACATCCGAAGCTTTCAAGGAAACAACAAGATTTTTAAAACCTGCTTTTTCAAATATCTCCAGGTAACCTGCTGCCGAATCAACCATTGCTTCACTTGAAGCACCACTGTATTTTTCCAGCAACCTGCGCTCCAGGGAACCGGCGTTCACTCCGATCCGGATCGCCGCATGACAGCTTTTTGCTTTTAAAGCCAGTGCTTTTAGCTTTTCCGTTCCCCCTATGTTACCAGGGTTGATCCTGATCTTTGCTGCCCCGTTATCCAGGGCCAGTGCGGCTAACTCAGGATCAAAATGTATATCAGCGATCAGGGGCAGCGGGCAGTTTTTGACCAGCTTTTCAAATACAGGCACCGCTTCTTTATCTGGAACCGCCACCCGAACCATTTCAGCACCTGCTTCAGCCAGCTCCTTGATCTGGGCCAGGGTTGCCTCATAATCATGGGGCCTGGTATTAGTCATCGACTGAATTGAAACCGGAGCTGTTCCGCCAATCATAAGCGAGCCGACCTTGACAGCCCTGGTCTTTCTGCGATCAGGTTGATCCATGCTTCAGCACCACCAGATTGCCTTTTTCAGCCCTGCTTTATCCAACTAATTATTCGGCGCAATAATAAAGCGCAAAATATCCTGATATGTAACCAGCAATATCAGTGCTATAAGGAGAGCAAAGCCAATGAAGTGTATAAAACCTTCTTTTTCCGGTTCAATGGGACGGCCCCGTACAGCTTCAATCAACAAGAATAAAAGCCTGCCGCCATCTAAAGCCGGTATGGGCAGAAGGTTAATTATACCAAGATTAATACTGATCAGCGCTGTCAGGACCAGTAAATTAACAAATCCAGTCTGGGCCACTTCGCCGATCGTATGCACTATACCTACCGGTCCGGCCACATCAAGAGGAGCCTGTCCTGCTACAACCTGGTAAAGTGCAGTCATGATGTCACCAAAACGCTCGAAACTTACTACAAGGGATGGAAAAAAACTATACATATCAATCATTGGCCCAATCCCGATAACGCCGCGATTTCCTTCCGGCTGAGGTGCCAATTCCGTAGTAACTGCAAATACAGTGACAGTGCCATCTCTTTCTATCTCAAGTATGATTTCCTGCTCCGGTTTGGCAGAAATAGTGGTCAAAACTTCGTCCCAGGTTGATACCGAATTTCCGTCAATTGCCGTAATTGTATCTCCTGCTTCGATCCCCGCTTCTTCTGCCGGTGAATCATCCACAATATAACCGATAGTAGCTGAATCGGTATCAGGCACCCCGACGATAAAGAAAAAGATGATAAAGAATAATACTAAGGCCAGGACCAGGTTCATTGCTGAGCCTGCAAAAAGGGTTGCCGCTCTTTTAAGAATCGATTGTTGAGGAAAACTGTCCGGTTCGGCAGCTTCCTCCGGGTTTTCACCCAGCATACGGCAGAATCCGCCCAGGGGGACAACTCTCAGGGAATAATCAGTCCCGTTTCTTGTCCAACCTATAAGTTTAGGCCCAAAACCGATCGCCAGCTCTAAAACCCTGATCCCGGTCAGCCTTGCAACAAAATAGTGGCCGAGTTCATGAACCAGGATTAGTACTCCAAAAATCAGTATAGAAGCAATAAAAGTCTGCATCTTTTTAAATTCACCTTCCCATTTACAGTTAAATTACAGCTGCTGCTTCCAGGCGCGACCACCTGTCAGCTTCAACAGCATCTTTAATTTCAGGTTCACAGATAATATCATGACCTTTCATGACCTTTTCAATCACTTTCGGGATCTCCGTGAACCGGATAGTTCCATTCAAAAAGTATTTTACCGCTTCTTCATTGGCAGCGTTTAACACTGCAGGCATCGTTCCGCCTGCTGCAGCTGCTTTAAAAGCCAGGTCCAAACAGGGGAAATTAACCCGGTCGGGTTTCTCAAACTCAAGCACCCGGCCAAAGGGGTTAAACTTTTCAAAGTTATTCTCCCGTCTCTCCGGATAAGTAATGGCATACTGGATTGGCCCTTTCATGTCCGGCAGTCCAAGCTGTGCCAAAACTGATCCGTCTTTATATTCTACCATAGAATGTATAATACTTTGCCTGTGTATGACAACTTCGATCTGATCCAGGTTCAGATCAAATAACCATTTGGCTTCAATAACTTCCAGCCCCTTGTTCATCATTGTGGCAGAATCGATGGTAATCTTTTCACCCATAGTCCAATTAGGATGCTGCAAAGCCATCTCGGGAGTTACTTCTGCAAGATCAATATTGTCTTTTCCATAAAAAGGCCCACCGGAGGCAGTCAGGTAGATTTTCTTTATGTCCTTTAAGCTCGATGTCCCCAGGCACTGCCAGATAGCTGAATGTTCGCTGTCAACAGGCAGCAGCTTTTTACGATCAAGCAGTCCCTTGCGTTCGAGAATCTCTCCACCGATTACCAGTGACTCCTTGTTGGAAAGAGCGATCATTTTGTCATCCTTAAGAGCTGCAATCAGCGGCTCAAAACCGCTGAAACCCACCTGGGCCATAACAACAAGATCTGCTGTAAACCAGGTAGCAGCAGCAATTTGTCCACTACTTCCCGGTAAAACTTTGCAGTTTATATCATCTAATTTTTCTTTTAGCCTTAAGGCCGCCCCCTGATCGCTTAAAGCAACCATTTCCGGCTTAAATTTTCGAGCCTGCTCGGCCAGCAGTTTATAATTGCTACCTGCTGTTAATGCGACAACACTGTAATCGGGACCAAGCGCATCGATTACCTCTAGAGTTTGCCTGCCGATAGAGCCGGTGGAGCCAAGGATTGCAATTCTTTTCATATATATGCTTCCTTTTTAGATCATATTAATTAAAAGGAAATAATAATAGACAAAGGGCGCCGCTAACATCAAACTGTCAAAACGATCTAAAATACCACCATGGCCGGGAATAATGCCGCTGGAATCCTTTACTTCCATCTGTCTTTTCATGGCCGATTCCAGGAGGTCTCCCAGCTGGGCAAAAACGGTGATACCCAGGGCCAGGAATACTGCCTGCATAGTGTTTACCGGCAGGAAACCGGGAAAGAGTATGGTCACAGAAAAAAACAGAATAATAACCGCCCCAATACCTGCCAGTGAACCTTCTACAGACTTTTTCGGACTTATCTGTGCGGCAAATTTTCTCATTCCCCATTTAACACCGATAAAATATGCTGCAGTATCATGCACCCAGACTCCGACCAGTAAAATATAAGTATAGGTAACACCATCGGGCAGCATTCTTAAAAGCATCAGGTAGCCAATCAGACCACCCAGGTATACAACCCCCCACAGAGACAGGGCGGCGTCTACAACACTAACTTTCTCCATGTTAAATAAGGCGGTGGCAAATAGAATTAACAAGGTAAGCATCAGCAGGGGATAAACCAGGGCCAT
>PXBM01000175.1 GCA_003566935.1 Syntrophomonadaceae bacterium
AAGACGGTGCCGGGATAAAAACCCGTTTTGGCCTATTCCAGAGCAGGATTAAATGAATTAGCTCATTGGCCCCGTTTCCAAGCAGCAGACGTTCAACCGGAACCCGGAGAAATTCAGCCAGTCCGGCCCTGAGCTCACGAGCCTGCGGGGTAGGATATGCCACAATATTAGGCAGCAGGCTGCCCAGGTGCTCAAGCAGGCCGGGCGGTGGGCCAAGGGGATTAATATTACTGCTGAAATCGACCAGCTCTTCTTTACTGTAACCCCATTTTTGCGCAGCCCGGGCCAGGTCACCTCCATGACCACCCGTTTCATCGTTATAGGTACCGGACATATCAATTCACCGCTTTCAATACAATGTCACCCTGACCTTAAAAGTTAAGAGCAATGAGTAGTCCAACTAAAAACAGCATCTCCCCCACTTCGCTGGCTGCTCCTAAAATATCGCCGTTAATTCCACCGAGACGGCGGGAAGCATAAAGGGCGAGAAGGTAAGCCGCAGCCAGGGCCGGAAGAGATCCAACCAGGACGGCAGCCGCATAAAAAGGCTGCCACAGTGCAAAGATAAACAGCAGGGCCACAGCTAATAGAGAGGCTTTTAAAAGAACAGGCCAGCCGAGCCCTCTTAAAAACATATCACCCAGTCCGCGGTCACGGGCAGGTTTAAAGAAAGCCCCGGCAAAAACAATGGACCACCTGCCGGCCAGGGGCATAAATACCAGGGCCAGTGGTAACAGGACAGGGGTGAATTCCATAAGCAGGGCAAACTTGAGCAGGTAGAGAAAAAACAGGGCTGCTGCCCCCATAACCCCGATCGCGCTGTCATCCATGGCCTTGAATGCTTTCTCCCGGGTGGTAGTTCCAATCAGGCCGTCGGCCGTATCGGCCAGGCCGTCAAAATGCAGGCCGCGAGTTAAAAAGAAACTTAAGACCAGGGCGATTACCGCCGTCGGGCCAGCCGGTAGGATGTTGAGCAGCAGCCAGGCAGCGGCAGCAAGAACCAGGCCAATTGTCGCGCCGGCCAGGGGGAAGCAAACAGCAGAGTTGGAAAGCTCCCTGCCATCAGGCCCGAAACGGACAAAAGGCAGCGGGATAATGGTTAAAAATGAAAGGGCACGCAGGTAGTTGGTCAAAAGAGCATAACCTCCAGGCTTCGGATCCAGCATGTCAGGAACAGCAAGGTAAACAGGGCCAAAAGGGAAGTGGTCCGGAAAAGAGTCAGACCCCTGTCAATGTCGCTACCCAGGGCAGCTTTGCCTAATACATTGATCCGGGGTCGTTTTATCACGTCCCCGCGAAAATAATCACGCCCGCCAAAACCAATCCCTAACACCCCGGCAGCTGCAGCCATCGGCCAGGCGCTGTTCGGACTCTGGTGCTTGTTGCGGTCTGCCGATAATACTTTCAGGCCCCGCTGCCACTTTCCATGCAGCATACCGGCCAGGATAATATATAGAGCCGTTAAGCGGGCCGGGATAAAGCTAAGAATATCGTCGATTTTAGCGGGGAAAAAACCGATATCCTTTAACTCCTCTGTTTTATAACCGAGCATTGAATCCAGGGTATTAACCGTCTTATAGAAAACTGCCGCTGCCGGACCACCGATGGCGGTATAAAAAAGCGGTGCCACCAGGCCGTCGGCGCTGTTTTCAAAAAGGCTTTCCAGGGCTGCCCTGGATACCCCGTTTTGATCAAGCTCTGCGGTATCGCGGCTGACCAGCATGGACACCGCGCCCTGGGCCCCGGGAATATCTTTCTGAGCAAGCTTTTTTTCAACCGCCAGAACATGGCTGCGCAAATCCCCCCCGGCCAGGGTGGTAAAGATAATATAAACTTCAACTATAAACCCTGCTGCCGGGTGCAGGCCATAAGCCAGCCTAATCAATGTTATAACCACCGCAACCGAACCCAGCCCGGTTACAAGCAGAATCAGCAACCCGCCAACTTTCAGACCGGCCGGGGTTTTGAAGATCCTGCGGGCTGCCCCCTCACCAATCTCAATTAATTTACCAAGCAGGCGCACCGGGTGAGGCCAGCTGCGCGGATCGCCAATCAGGTAATCTAAAATATAGGCGACTAACAGGGCCGCTAAAGTAAAGAAAACTCTCTCCATCTATTTAACCTCATCTATTTAAACCTCTGGGGGATACCACATACCACGAACCAGACCTGGTCTGCCGCTGCAGCGACAACCTGGTTGGCCCGCCCGGAAAGATCGCGAAACGCCCTGGCCACGGGATAATTTGGCACAACTCCCATACCGACTTCGTTGGTCACAACCAGAACATCGGCCGGGCAGTCGACTGCTGCAGCGCTAAATTTTTTTATATACTGGTAAGTCCGTTCAACTGCAGCATCAATAATTTTCTCATCGGCAAAGATATCTTCTCCCTCTCTGACCGCACCGTGACTGTCAATATCCTTAAGCATCCGGTTGGTAATGAGCAGGGTCAGGCAGTCCATCAAAATTATTGAATCACTGTCTGCTTCCTGCTCAAGAACCAGGTGCGGTTCAAGCGGTTCTTCCACTGTGCGCACGCTTTTAGGCCGCCGGCCCTGGTGAAGGGCAACACGCTCCCGCATTTCGTCATCTTCAACCCTGGCCGTGGCCAGGTAGATCATTTTTTTACCGCTTTCTTCTGCCAGTTTTTCAGCAAAACTACTTTTTCCGCTGCGCACTCCCCCTGTAATTAAGACCAGGCCGGCACGCTCCCCTTTAGACTGCTCAACCATTTTCGCTGCCTCCATTCCCGCAGACCAGATCAGTTAGCTCTTCGATCCCTTTCAAGGCCAGGGCACCTTTACTGATCAGGCGGTCCATCAACTGCCGGGCCCTCCCGCTGTAATCACGGTCTTCCACCCCGTCAATATCAATAATATACAGCCTCTTGCCTTCTTCTAAAGCTGTTTCAACTTCTTCAAAAATGGGCAGGTTTCCCTCGCCAAAGGGAATAGGCGGGATAATAACCGCATCTGCACCCCGCAGCAGTTCAAGGTGCTTTTCCCGGTGTTCACTTTTCAAGCTGGTAAAGGGCGGTACGATAATCACCGGCAGGCTGTGGAAGTGAGCAAAACGGCAGCTGCTGTCCTGGGCCGAGACAGGGCCAACTGACATACGGCATCCTTTTTGATCGAGCAGTTCGAGGACCGGCAGCGCTTCTTCCCCTCCGCCTATAACATGGACAGACGGGCCGGCATGGCTGCTTTCACCGGGCTTTCGCCCTTTGGCAACACTGACCTGTAAAACCCCGTGTAAAGGGTGACGATATGTTGAAGCGGGCACCCCGTATGACTTTTGAATATTATCCGGGGTAATTACTTCTTCGGCCCGGCCTGCGGCCAGAACCCGCCCCCCGGCCAGTAGAATGAACCGGTTAAAATGGTGGACAGCCAGGTTAATATCATGGATGGCAGCAATAACGGTAACGCCCTGTTCACGGTTTAGACGGGCGGCCAGTTCCAGCAGCATAGTTTGATAACCGATATCAAGGTTTGCGGTAGGTTCATCTAAAAGCAGCACTTCCGGCTGCTGGGCAACTGCCCGGGCCATAATCACGCGCTGTTTTTCCCCACCGCTTAAAGTGGGAATAGAACGCTCTCTCAAGTGAGTAACGCCGGTCATCTCCATGGCCCGTTCCACGATCTCGTAGTCATCCTGGTTTTCCTTCTGAAAACGGCGCAGGTATGGAAAGCGACCCATCATAATAATATCCTCAACGGAAAAGTCAA
>PXBM01000269.1 GCA_003566935.1 Syntrophomonadaceae bacterium
AATCTGTGCCCCGACATTAATCCCGTCGGTCCAGGCTTCTATATTGCACCGCTTCGGCGATGTGGGAAGAGCCGATTGTGTCTGCGTCTTCAAGATCGGCTATAGTGCGGGCCACCTTGATGATGCGGTCATGGGCGCGCATTGAAAGTTTCAGGCTTTGGAAAGACTGGTGCAGGAGCTGGCGCGCTTCACGGCTCAGAGGGCAGTATTTTTCAAAGTGGCGCGAACGCAGGGCAGAGTTAGCCCCAACCTTAATCTTTTTATATCTCTCGCGTTGAAGCTCACGAGTTTTTTCAACCCTGGATCTAATCAAAGCGGAAGTTTCACCATTTGAGCTGTCTCGCTCAAGCTGTTCGTACTTGATGCCCGGTACTTCAACCTGGATGTCTATACGGTCAATCAGCGGTCCCGATAGCTTAGAACGGTACTTGAAAATCTGGGGTGGACTGCAGCGGCATTCCTGCTGCGGATCTCCGTAGTTACCGCAGGGGCAGGGATTCATCGAGCCAATAAACATGAAGTCAGCAGGGTAAGTAATTGTAGCCGCGGCCCTGGTAACCGTTACGACTTTGTCTTCAAGTGGCTGCCTTAGCGCTTCAAGGACTTCACGCCTATACTCAGGCAGTTCGTCGAAGAAAAGTACTCCTAAATGTGCAAGACTTATTTCTCCCGGGCGTGGCACCTTGCCGCCACCAATAATACCGGCAGTAGAAGCGCTGTGATGAGGACTGCGGAAGGGCCGCAGCTGCAGAAGGGGAGAATCCGGCTTTAGCTGGCCTGCAACACTATGAATCCTGGTCATATCCAGGACTTCTTCCCTGGTCGGTGCCGGCAGGATAGTAGGCAGCCGCCTGGCCAGCATTGTTTTACCGCTGCCGGGTGGCCCGTATAGTAAAGCATTATGTGAACCTGCAGCAGCAATTTCCAGGGAACGCTTTGCCGTTTCCTGTCCCCTGACTTCATTAAAATCAAGTTCTGAATTATTCTCTTGATCCGTATTGGGTTCAAGCGGTTTCGCAGTTGGCAAAGATCCTGTTCCGTTTAAGTATTCGGCCAAATCCTTAAGTGTATTAACAGGTTTTATATAAATTGAATCAACCAGCGCTGCTTCAGTGCTGTTAGCTGCGGGAAGAAAAATAGTAGTATCCCTGTATCCATCGTATTTACTTAAAGTTAAAGCCATGGCCAGGGTTCCGTTTATACCCCTCAACTTGCCATCAAGAGATAGCTCGCCGATAAAGACGCCTTCTTCTACTGCACCATTTCCCGGTATTTGCCCAGTTGCCGCAAGCAAGCCGACGGCGATGGCAAGATCAAAGGATGAACCTTCTTTTTTTAAATCTGCAGGAGCCAGGTTTACTGTTACCCGGGAATAAGGAAAAATAAAGCCGCAGTTTCGGATTGCTGCCCTAACCCTTTCTTTTGCTTCCCTGACAGATGCATCCGGCAGGCCGATAATATCAAAAGCAGGTAGACCATCGGCAATATCAACTTCAATTTCAAGAGGGATTCCGTCAATACCAAGAAGTGCGCAGGAACGAACTTTTGCCAGCATATATAATTCCTCCTTAGCTACTGCAATTAAGCTGTATAACTTACTGGATATTATTGTTGATTGGTAACATGTCAAGCAATAAATTTAAATTCACCGAGAAATGGCAAATATCCTGCGTTATAAATCAATCTTATTTCAATTAAATATCTGTTATTTTATCGTGAAAAGTATTAACTGATTTGGTTGATTTGTGGTATAATTCGACATATAGTATAGATAGGAGGAATAGATATATGGATAAATATGAATGCCAGGTATGTGGTTATGTGTATGATCCTGCTGAAGGCGATAGTGATGGAGGAGTAGCTCCAGGTACTTCTTTTGAGGATCTTCCGGATGATTGGGTTTGTCCCGTATGTGGTGTGGGTAAAGACGAATTCGAAAAGCTCTAGACTTGAATAATTTTTCAGCTGGCTAAAACAATCGGGGCCGTAACAATTTTATCACATTGTAGATTCTTGTTTAAAATACTTGAAATTATATGTGACAGAATTGTTACGGCCCCGGTTATTTGTTTCAGGTAAACAGATTATTTTTTTCCGTTCATAGCCTTAATTAAATGAACTACGCCGGTAACCTTTTTAACATCCAATACAAAGGCAATTCCTGTGCCCGGCTTTTCCAGCTTTCCGGCTTTGATAATTGACTCTAAAACCTGGTCGGTTTTTTCATCGGGTATAATTGTCAGGATTATCTCTTTTTCAGGTTCTATGGGAATTCCTAAAAGTTTTTTCTGCTCATGAATGCCAGTGCCACGAGCTGGGATAATAGTCGCCCCTTCAGCACCGGCTTCCTTGGATGCTTTAATTATACACTCACAGCATCCTTTTTTTATTATCGTTACAATTAAATCATGATTTGGAATTGACGTCATCGTCAAAAGCCTCCCCGTTGTCATTAATACTATCCGCTTCCCGCTCTGCCCCGGGATTTTCAAGTTCCAATTCATCCTGCCCGGCTTCTTCCTGTTCTGATTCTTCGGGAGGATCAGGTGACCATGGTTCATCTTCTGTTCCTCTGGTTATTTTGATCATTTCGTCAACGTCAACTTCGCTATCGTCATCTTCAATTTCAGCATCATCAGGAAAGAGGAATCCCAGTAACATTACCATAATGATCGGGGCTAATGCAACCAGGGCGATCAAGCCGAAGCCGTCTACAACAGCATCACGGCCCTCCATTATATCTGCTGCCCCAACAGCCATGGCCATGATAAAAGTTACAGTCATCGGACCCGTTGCTACCCCTCCTGAGTCAAAAGCAATTGAGGTAAATGAAGGCTTGGAAAAAATCATTAAAATTATAGCAAGCAGGTAACCCGGTATAATAATATAATAAAACGGTATGCCGTAAACAACCCTGGTCATACCGAGAGCGATAAATATACCGACGGCAAGACAAAGCGTTAATAAGATCGTGTTGCTCCTAATTGAACCACTCGATGTTTTTTCGACCTGGTTGCATAGAATACGAACAGCAGGTTCGGCCAGGGTGGCCACGAAGCCTAAGATAAAACCAAGAGGGATCAGAATCCAGCGGTTTGACATTCCGCCAATGATGGCTCCCATTTCATTGCCCACGGGTAAAAAACCGACATGAACTCCCTGTAGAAAAAGGGTCAGGCCGAGGAAGGCAAAAATTATGCCCTGGAACAGGGTCAGCAGCATTTTTTTAGGCAGTTTAAAAGCGAGTAAGAATAATAGAAATAAGACCAGGATCGGACTCATCGCTGTCAGTACTTCCGATAACACTTCATCGAAACCGTACAAAATAAAATCAAGGCTCACCCGAAGATCACCCCCAGGATCATCACGCCGAGAACCGGGCCAATTGAAGCAAGGCCGATCAAGCCGAAAGTATCAGCAACGGTTGACTTGCCTCCCAGCACTGATGTGGCGCCAACCCCGAGAGCAAGTATAAATGGCACAGCCATTGGTCCGGTAGTAACGCCACCGGCATCAAAAGAAATTGCTACAAAATCAGGTGGCGTGAAAAATGAAAGGGCAACGATCATGACATAACCGGCAGTTAAAAAGTAAAAAATAGGGATACCGAGAAGAATCCTTAAAATAGCTATGGCAACAAAGAACCCAACTCCAAGCGCGACGGCCAGGATCAGAATATTTGATTCAATTGCTCCGCGGGAAGCGAT
>PXBM01000014.1 GCA_003566935.1 Syntrophomonadaceae bacterium
GAGGGTTTGGTTTGCGGACTTCAACTGTAACTTCAATAATGCCTTCAATACCCAGTAGCTTATCTGCTATACGGGAAGCGAGTGTTTCAAGAAGCCGGCAAGGTGGTCCATACATAACTTCCTCTGCAATGGAAACAGCGGACCTGTAGTCCACGACACTTTCTATCCGGTCTTCAGTGTGGTTAGATAAATCTACTCCCAACTCCAGGCTAACCTGGAACTCCTGTCCCAGGCTTTGCTCTTCCAGGAGAACACCGTGGTAACCGTAACAAACAATTCTTTCTATAATAACTCGATCCATTGAATTACCTCCTGACGATAGCATCTGTCATCATTGCTACCCGTTTCATCTCTTTTACTTCATGAATTCTAATTATATCTACACCGGCAGCTATTCCCAGGGCCTGGGTTGCCGCTGTTCCCTCGACCCTCTCATTAGCAGGCAGGTTTAGGGTTTTTGCTATTATTGATTTGCGGGAAGTTCCCAGCAGCAGGGGATAACCAAGGTCACAAAAATTTTTAAGCGAGCGCATTACCTCCAGGTTTTGTTCATATGTCTTGCCAAAACCAATTCCAGGATCAATTATAATCCGGTTATCATCAATTCCGGCCTGGTGGGCCAGCTCGATAGATTCTTTCAATTCTGCTATAATATCCGTTATCAAATCTTTATAATCAGTACTGCTGCGGTTATGCATCAGGCAGATAGGAACCTGGTAATGGGCTGCCACTTTCCCGAGCTCTTTATCTTCTTTTAAGCCCCAGACATCATTTAACATTTCCACTCCGGCTGCTAGGGCTTTTTTTGCCACTTCAGGCTTATATGTATCAATTGAGAGGGGCAATTTAAAGCTCTGGTCTTTTTTCAACTTTTCAATTACTGGCATAACTCTGCTCAACTCTTCTTCAACACTAATCCGGGTATGCCCCGGCCTGGTGGACTCACCGCCAATATCAATTATATCTGCTCCATCGGCAGCCATTTGGTAAGCGTGTTCCAGCGCCTTTTCAACCTGGTCAAACTGACCGCCGTCTGAAAATGAATCGGGTGTGACATTAAGAATGCCCATAATATAAGTTCGCTCACCCAGGGGCAACTTTGTACTACCCAAATCCAAATTTTTCATAAAACGGACCCTCCATAAATTAATAAATAAGTGTATTCCGATTTGGTTGTTGTTCAAGTTTATTGCAATTATCCCGGGAGCTGCAGCAGAAGCATTTCCTGGCTAAACTGTCTGCCCGGGCCAGGGCAGCGCTTAGAATAGTTCTATTTTTGCGGCTGTAATTTTTGTCACGGTGTTCACTGATTGCTTTCTGGATTAAGCGGGTTTCATCACTGCTGAAGTCTGCTTCAATAAGAATTTCTTTTGCCAGGTCGGCGCTTTTTTCGGCATGATCTTTTCCTGTCTGATATTCGGCCCAGCGGCCGATATCGTGCAGCAGTCCGGCAGCATATGCTATTTCCCGGGAAATAAAGGGATTGCCCTCTTCCAGGATAAGAATATAGGTTAAACGGGCAGTGTCTACCACATGTTCAAAATTGTGGCAGCAAAAGATTCGTTCACTTTCTGCATCACAATTACGTTTTAGGTGCTCATTGTAAGCAGGGTGGGCGATTATCTTTTTAATTTTATACATTTGCCGTCCCCCGACTGTATTTAATTTGATTTGCCCCTGATCAAGCTAAATACTTCTATCCTTGAGCTGGGGTTGCGCCTGAACAGTCCGCGCACTGCAGAGGTTACAGTAGCAGAGCCGGGTTTTCCAACTCCGCGAATGCTCATACAAAGGTGCTCCGCCTCCACAACGACAACAACCCCTTTTGGTTTTAGTTCTTCTGTTATAATGTCTGCAACGTTTGAAGTTAAACGTTCTTGGAGCTGAGGTCGCCTGGCAACGGTTTCGATTACCCTGACCAGTTTGCTTAATCCGACAATTCTGCCACCCGCCGGCAAATAGGCAACATGTGCCTTGCCGTAAAAAGGCAGCAGGTGATGTTCACACATTGAGTAAAATGATATATCCTTAACAAGCACTATTTCATCGTGACCGTCTTCAACGAAACAGGTTCGTAGGTGAGAGCTTGCATCCTGGTTTAGACCGCCAAAAAGTTCGGTGTACATACTAGCTACACGCTGAGGGGTACCGCGAAGTCCTTCACGGTTCAAATCTTCTCCCACAGCTTCCAAAATCATTTCTACCGCTTTTACAATCTTTTCTTTGTCCACGTTAACTCCGCCTTTCTACTAGTAGAGAATAATGCCGGGCAGCCAAAGAATAAGGCTGTGCAGCACCGCGCATGCTAAAATATTTTCAGTTCGCAAATAAAGGTAGCCGAAAATTACTGCTGTTCCCGGAACAAGTAAAGCTATTTCCAAATAAGTATAGGGATACAAAAACATCCAGGGGTCAGTTAAAGCCAGGGAAGTTGAATGAACAGCAGTTGCAAGTATTGCCATCAGGATCAAACCTAAGTTCACACCGAACCTGCGGCTAAGTATAGCCTGGATATAGCCCCGCCAGATCATCTCCCGGGGGAGAGCAAGCAGGAAAAACAGCATTGGTAGTTGTAGAATTTGGTCTGTGCCGTCAATAAAAAAGCCGGCAGGCAGGCCACGGACTCCAAGTATGATTAGTACAGCAGATACAATGGCCAAAAAGTAACCATATTTAAGCTTATCCCGGCGCAGCCCAAAATCAAGGTAATCAATTTTATTTCCCAGATTTGCGAGAATCAATATAAAAATAACCAGGATGTAACCCAGTGCCAAATAAATGTCGGGATAGCCAAAAAAATCAACGGATAGTTTATTGGCGATCAGCAATGCTATTATCGGGAGAATAATTGCCTGGCTGAAAAAACTCGGCCTGGTTTCGCCAAGCTGAACCCAGTATTTTGAATAACGGTGATCGGGCGAAAGCATGGTTATAACCATGACAAGAATGGCTAAAAAAAGAAGATAAACCAGGAAAGCACCGAATACAGTTAAATCGGAGTAGTTCGAAGAAGGAGGCATAATTGGGTTGCCGTCAGGTGAAATAAAATAGAAATAAACAAGGTTATTCTCTTTATGGAAAGTTAAAGGAATTGCACCCTCCCACAGGGTGGGAATGCCCTTTTGAGCTTCTGAAATTTCTTCCAGGTGGTTCAACAGGGTTTTATCTTCCACCGGTTTGAATATATTGTCGCCCTTCATTTCTTCAAAATACTCGAGTTCAGTAACGATAAATATGCCACCGGTATTATTGCTGCCAACTAATTCATCGCGATGGTAATAAGTGCCCTCACCTAGCAGCAAGTCACTTCTATATCGCCCGGTTTGTTTAAGGTTTACAATAATTCCACCATCCGGGTATGCTGCACCGAGTTCTTCAATTTCAAAAGACCATGGCTCGAATTCATGAACTGATTCCATTTCATATTGATAGGGCAATCTTGCCAGTGAACCTGGCATAAAAGCTGTAACGATAAACGCGGATATTACCAGTAGTATGGTTATAACCAGTAAAAAAATCATGGCTACAAAATAATTACTGGCGCCAAGCTTTTTTAATAACAAAAATAGTTCCTCCCAGTGCAAGTCATGATGTCAATAATAACTATTTTTACTTCGACGGGCCACAGGATTTTCCTTCACGTTGTCTATTTATCTCAATATTTACAGTATTTATAGCTGCGCAGCCTGCCTAAGAAAACTGC
>PXBM01000123.1 GCA_003566935.1 Syntrophomonadaceae bacterium
GCTCTTCCAGACGTGAAATATCAATTCTTGACAGCTATGAACAAATGGCCTTGTTGAAGCAGCCTAATCCAAGGGCTCCTACAGGCTTGCGAAACCTGTGCATAATCAGCCTGATGCTAAAAATAGGCCTGAGGGTTAATGAGGCTGTTAATTTAAAAGATAACGATATTGATTGGGAAGAGGGGCGGGTAAGGATTGCGGGCAGTGGAGCTGCAAAAGAAAGAATTCTTAACCTTGACAAACCTGAACTATCACTCATGAAAAAGTGGCAGGATCAAAAGCCTTCAGACTGTGACTACTTTTTCTGTACATTAGACGGCAGTAAGCTTCAAGATCGTTATATAAGGGAAATGATTAAACGTCTGGCAAAAAAAGCCGGCCTTGAGAAGGATGTTTATCCGCACTTGCTGCGCTACACATTTGCCGTTGAATTTATCCGTGAAACGGGAGATTTGGAGATGCTCCAGGAAGCGCTTGGTCACAGGGATACTGCGGCAACTCAAAATTATGCCAAACTTTTGTTCGATAATTATAATTTTTCTTATAGCGGAGGTAAAGCAACAAGGCGAAGCGGATTGCCTGTCTTGATTAAAAATTATAAAACCGAACAAAAATATTTTGCTTTTGAATCAGGAAAAGCCTATATAAACAGCCAAGTATCGGACTCCAGCGTAGAAAGTGCAGCACAAAAAAGCAAAGAATACAAGATAAGAGAAGCTAAAAAGGCAGAGGACGATAACCAGGCTAAAACTAAAAATGATAAGAAGCCTGTTTCGGAAAACATAGATGAGTTTAAACTGCGTATTAATATAGATGAAGATCCACCTGAACCGAATGCCAGAACACCAATCCCGTCAATTAAATGCAGCAACTGCAACTATATTTTGCGGTATAAGGGAGATTGTCCTAAGTGCGGGATTTCATTTGAAAAAATTATGAAGCATTGGGGGAGGTTCGTGTAAGGGAAGGGATTAATAAGCGACAAATTTATGGCTTAGTAACTTCCGATAATACATCTTATGTTAACTAAAAAATGTAAAAGTATTTTTGGAGCGCTCCACCTGCTGCAATCGCCCTTTAAATGCCTGGTTTGATTAGTAATTATTTGGGCCGGCTATTGTTTAATCGAATCATTAATTGCTATAATAGGATTACAGATCAGATCAGAATTTACGGGAGAAAATAATTTTGCTTAACTTTTATAGACTTAAATCTATTTCAAATATATTTATGCCATGCAATTATAGGAAATTTATCCTAATTGCAGCTGCAGCCTTCCTCCTGCTGATGACTTCCTGCAACAGCCAGGATAATTCAACTGCTGTACCTGACAGCGAAATTACAGACCCTGACCTGGTAGTTGTTAACGATAACGCCAAATCTGAGGCCCCTGGCGGGCCTGATAACAGCGAAGGCGACTCTACCCCTGACCAGGCTGCAGAAAACGCCCAGGCTGACCCAGAAACTGTACCAAAGGTCGCTCTTTATGACGGCAGCGGCAGCTGGGCGGATAATGTGGATACTTTAAAGGATTTCTTTGTCAGCTATGAAATCGAATACGGTCTTTTAGACGAAAATAACGTTATTGACCCTGACCTGCTTAATAATTATGAAATAATTGTCCTGCCTGGCGGTGGCGCTGCAGACTACCGTTACGAAATTTCCGATCACGACAGTATCCGCAGCTTTGTTAAGGATGGCGGTTTATTTATAGGCTTTTGTGCCGGCGCCTATTACGCTGCCGATATTTTTAACTGGCAGGGCAGCGAATATGATTACCCCCTGGAAATATTTTCCGGTAGCAGTGTCGGCCCGCTTAGCGGCCAGGTCGGTTGGGGAGAACAAGCTCTCTTAAACCTTAATCCCGAGCACCCTGCCAACAAAAATTTTGAACATGAACTTGATATTTACTACTTTGACGGCCCTTATTTTATACCACACGATAGTGATGAAATTTATGCCGGTACAATCGAAATACTGGCCCACTACGATGTAAATAATCAACCTGCTGTAATAGCAGGCCGCTTTGGGGATGGCGGATACCTTCTATTCGGACCCCACCCGGAGATGGACGGGTACGGTAAAGACGAAGGCTCCAACTGGCCATGGCTTTACTCCTCCCTCCTCTGGTTTTCCAACTGGTGAGCATTACTATTTTAATGATATAATTAAAATAAACAACTAACACAGGATGGTGAACTTTATGCGGCGCATCTACTTTATAGCACTTTTAATTATAATGATCACAGCATCTTTTTTCGGTGGAATGACAGCAGGCAACAGCTATCCTCCCGACCAGGTTAAAGATATCAGCATCGACGCGTTGCTTAACTTTACCGGCTTTCCGGGCAGCCCTGCCGGAGAGGACGAGGTTGCGATAGAACAGGATGAAATACCTGAAGAAGAACCTGAGCCCGAACCTGAACCTGAACCCGACTTGCGTTCCATTAAAATGGTGGTTACCGGTAATATTATGGCCCACATACCTCAAATCGAGCAGGCCCATGTGGAAGATGACCGGTATGATTTCAGTCCCAGCTTTGAAATCATCGCTCCTCACCTCCGGGCCGGAGATATTACAATCGCTGACCTTGAAGGAATGCAAGCCGGACCTGATATAGTTTCCGCAGGGTGGGGAGTAAGCGGTTATACCGGCTTCCCGGAATTTAATGCTCCCGGCGAGCTCTCTGAAGCCCTCTATGAAGCCGGGGTAAATGTTTTCACCTTCGCCAACAATCATGCTCTCGACCGTGGTTACGACGGTTTGATGGCAACCCTGGATCATGTCCGCGGTCTTGGCGCTGAAACTATAGGTGCCTATAAAAACTGGGAAGAGCGAAATACACCACTGTTCCTTGACAAGGATGGCATCAAGGTTGCCCTGATCGGTTATACTTACGGAACTAATGGCATACCTGTACCTGACGGTCATGAGTATTGTGTTAACCTTGTTCCTGACTTTTATGATATCACCCCTGTTATTGAAGATATTGAAACTGCCCGGCAAAATGGGGCTGACCTTATTGCTGTATTCCCTCACTGGGGTGGTGAACACCATCATGAACCGCAACCGCAACGCCTGCGCCAGGTTGCCGAAGAACTGGCAGCAGCCGGTGCAGACCTGGTTATTGGCGGACATCCCAAGTATGTTCAGCCGATAGAATGGTTTTTCCATGAAGAAAATGGCGTTGAGCGACCTACCCTGGCCATTTACTCACAGGGCAATTTCATTTCAAACCAGAGTGAAGCAGCAAACAATACTCCCTTCGTGGAGTATGGACTGCTTCTTGATGTTGAATTAACAAAAAACTATGACACTGGAGAAGCCTGGATCAGTGATGTTGATTATGAAGTCACCTGGGTGCACCGTGAATGGAGGCACCGGGTTTTACCTTTGTCAGATGTTTTTACTGCATCACCTGAAGATTACAACCTGACTGAAGCGCAGGTAGAGCGCATGAAAGGCATATACGACACAACAGTAGAAGTAGTTGAACGGTATGGCCACCCGGAAGATAAAGCAAGGGCTATGACCATTGCCGAAGAACTCTATAACCAGGCATACGAGGAGGGTTTTTAGGTGAAGATAGGGGTATTCACAGAAAGCTTTCGCCCATATACCAGCGGAGTAGTCAGATCGATTGAACTGTTTTCACGGGAATATAACAATCTTGGTCACGAAGTTTATATATTCGGGCC
>PXBM01000044.1 GCA_003566935.1 Syntrophomonadaceae bacterium
GAAGCTTCAAGGAGTGCTTTGCTGTTTACCAGGCTTACGGCCTCTTTCATGGCCTCTATTGACATATTATCAAGCATGATAATATCAGCGCCGGCATCAAGTGCTTCGCGCACTTCTTTTAATGTTTCCGTTTCCACTTCAATTGTCGTTTTCGCAGGAAGCTTATTCTTAAGCATTAGCACCGCACTTTTAATACTACCTGCAGCTATAATGTGATTGTCTTTGATCAATGCCGCATCATATAGCCCGAAACGGTGATTATAGCCGCCACCCATTTTAACCGCGTATTTTGCCAGCAGCCTTAGTCCCGGTACAGTCTTCCTGGTATCGAGTATTTTTACATTATAGGGTGATGCTTTCTCAACAAAAGCAGATGTTTTTGTTGCTATCGCAGACATTTGCTGCAAAAAGTTAAGCGCTGTCCTTTCTCCGCTCAAAAGAGGCCTAACCCTACCGCTAACCTCCGCCAACACAGTATCAGTTGTTACTTTTTCTCCTTCTGATACGGAAAAGTTACATTCTATCTCGGGATCAAGCTTTTTAAAAACAGCAAAAACCAGCGGAAGTCCTGCCACAACTCCTGCCTGCCGGGCGATGATTTCTGCCGCCCCTTTTTGGTCGGTATCAAAAATATTATCAGTAGTGATATCCCCGCTGCCAATATCTTCTGCAAGAGCATCTTCCACCAAAGGTTCAACTGCTTCCATGTCCAGCACCATTATCTTTCCTCCCCGGCTGACTTAAGTATTTACCGTCGCTGATCTATTTAAGGCCCTTGTTTGACTGTGAGCATTCTATCAAGGGCCCGGTAAGCTTTTTCCCTGACTTCATCAGGGACCGTAACCTGTGGTTCAAGTGTTTCCAGGGCTGCCTTTATACTTTCAAGGGTGACAAGTTTCATATTCGGGCAAACCAGGTCAGGAGAGAGCAGAATGAATTCTTTGCCGGGATTAGCTTTCTTTAGCCTGTAAAGGGTTCCTGCTTCTGTACCAATTATTATCTTATCCTCAGGAACAGATGCAGCATAGTCAATAATTGCACTTGTGCTGCCAACATGATCTGCTAAAGCCACAACTTCCGGGCGGCATTCCGGGTGAACTGAAATCGGTGCATTCGGGTGCAGCTCGCGCTGCCGGAAAATATCTTCCCTGGTCATATGGTAATGAGTAACACAACAGCCATCCCAGGGGATAATGACTTTGTCGGTATTCCTCGATACAAATGCTGCCAGGTTTCGGTCAGGAACAAAAATAACTTCATCTTCCTCCAGGGAATTTACGGTCTGAACAGCGTTGGAAGAGGTGCAGCAGATGTCGCTCAATGCTTTTACTTCAGCAGAGCTGTTTACATAGGAAACCACGGCAGCATTAGGATATTCTTCTTTTTTTCGATTTAGTGTTTCCGCAGTTATACTGTCTGCCAGTGGACAACCTGCATCAAGGTCAGGCAGTAGAATTATTTTTTCCGGTGAGAGGATACAGGCACTTTCTGCCATAAAGTGAACTCCGCAAAACACAATGACCTCGGCTTCTGTAGATGCGGCCAGCTTGCTAAGCGCGAATGAGTCTCCTGTATGATCAGCAATTTCCTGGACCTCATCTCTCTGGTAATTATGAGCAAGAATTACTGCCTTCCGCTCTGCTTTTAACCGGTTTATTTCTTCTGTTAAATGTAATAAGTCCAAGTTAGCTAAACCTCATTTCTAATTGTATTGACAGGTGTCTTGTCATCTTAATAAAAAAATTTGTCTTTCATCAGGAGTCATATCTAAAACCCCATTTGTTTTTTATAACAACCACTCTGATTGTGTTATTTATTATATACTTTTTGTACCAATCAGCAAATCGACCATAAATTGACGCCCTTAAGACCTTTTGAGATAATCAGGCTATTAGTATTTTAACTGCATGTGCCAGGGAAATGTGGAGATGATTACAAATGTGCCAGTTTTGCCACCAGCACGGCGAGGGTAAGAAGTGGTATCTCAAGGCTGAAAACTACGCTGAACATTTGTTGAGCGATATGCGTCGCAGCAAATATATTGAGCATTTCTTCCGGGATCCCCAGCGTTTAAAGGACAGGATTGACCTGCTTGACACACTAAACCGCATGCCTTCTTTCGTCCAGGCCATAATTAAGCCGGCCATTACCAGCCGGATGAAAAAAATGCATCACGGCCAGGTTTTACCGATTGAAGATGTGGAAGAAATATTCGGCTTCGTCAACTCGGTAGTCCGCTTACCCTGCATATGCCGCAAAGCGTCTTTAGGCACTGAAGAGCGCTACTGTTACGGGCTGAGTATGGTTCCCGCGGAACATTCCAGGCTAAAGGGAATCGTAGAGGCAATCGGCGCCGATTACCTGAACGGACCAGACACAGCAGGACTGGAAACAATCCCCAAAGAAGATGCGCTGGATCAATTTAAGTCCCTGGAAAAGAAAGGACTTTTTCATTCCGTGTGGACTTTCATGACCCCCTTCATTGGTGGAATCTGCAACTGTGACCACGACTGCATGGCCATGAAGGCCACTGCCATGAAAGGCCTGCCTGTCATGTTCCGGGCCGAATATGTAGCCGGAGTTCAATCCGAATTATGCAGCGGCTGCAGGAAATGTATCAGCGCCTGCCAGTTCGGGGCCATTAATTTCAGCCTGGCCCGGGAGAAAGTCATTATCGATCCCAGGCTTTGTTACGGCTGTGGAATCTGCCGCATCCATTGCACAAAAAATGCGATCACTTTAAGTGAACGCACGTCAGTTCCGGCAACAGCAGATATTTGGTAACCAGAGTTCTTGTGATAAGGATGATAACTTATGGTTCTGGCAAATAATATAACCGACACTGCTTTAATCTTTGAAGGCGGGGGGATGAGAGCAAGCTATACTTCAGGCTTCCTCAATACCCTGCTGGAGAATGGCCTCTATTTCGATTATGTGGCCGGCATTTCTGCCGGAGCCAGTAACACTGTCAACTATGTATCGAGAGATCCTGAGCGAGCTAAAAAGTCTTTTGTTGACATTGTCCTGGAGCCGGAATTTGGCGGATGGTTATCATTCTTAAAAGGTGAAGGATATTTCCGCGCCCACTACATCTATGAAGAGACCCATTCCCCCGATGCGGCACTGCCCCTTAACTTCGATACTTTTATGGCCAACCCGGCACGAGTGCGGATCGGCGCTTTCGAAATGGACAGCAGCAGGATGCGCTACTTCACAAAAGACGATATCAATACGGTCCAGGACTTAGTTAAAATTGTCCGCTCCTCTTCAACTTTGCCTTTTTTCATGCTGCCGACAGAATTTCAGGGGAAAATTTACTTAGATGGCGGGCTTCACAGCGGTATTGCCTTAGATATTGCCAAAAAGGACGGCTTAAAAAAGTTTTTTGTCGTGTTAAGCCGCCCGAGAGGCTTCAGAAAAGTGCCGTTAAAGATGCCGGGGCTAATCAAGGCATATTTTCGACAATATCCCCACCTTGTAGATGCCATGCTCAGCTGTCATGAAAAATACAACCAGACCCTGGACGAACTTGACGAACTAGAAAATGAGGGCAGAGCTTTTCTGGTCTGCCCCGAAACCATGCCTGTAAAAAACATGGAAACAAACTATCATAAACTGCTGAAAAGCTATCAACTTGGCTACGCTCAGGGCCAGCGTGATTTGCCTCAATGGGAAGAGTTCCTGGGATTTAAATAAAAA
>PXBM01000238.1 GCA_003566935.1 Syntrophomonadaceae bacterium
ATGGGCCGTATTCAGCAGGGCTGGAGATACTCCACTGCTTTTCTGCGTGAAGTTTTTCTTGAAGCTTTCGAAGACCTGGAAATTGAGGATTTTGAACAGCCTGAAGGAATTGTTCGAGCAACAGTATGCTCCAGATCTGGGTTATTACCTACTGATTCCTGTCAGGAAGCCGGCTCTGTTAGAACAGATTATTTTATAGCAGGCCAGGTGCCGGCCCAAAGGTGTGATATGCATGAAGGTCGTTTCTATAACCGTCCATCTTATATCATTACCGACGGACGCTGGTCATCGAGGGGCGGTCCGGGGCGGGGACCACAGGATGCAGAGGAGATGCCGGCCGATCCCAGATTCCTGGATATGGCCGAGCAGCGCGGTCGGACAACCGATGATATCACATTATTCAACGCGTACGTGACTGAAGATGGTGTAACCCTGCAATGGGAATATGACGGACCTGATGCGGCAGGCTTTGTCCTGCAGAAAGTATCCACTGATACCGGCGAAGAAACTTACAGGGAACTAAGTGCCGATGCTCGCCAGTACTCAGATCCGAATATTGAAATGGATAGTTCTTACACCTATACCCTGTCTGCTCAACAGGCAGACGGAACAGCAACTGATCCGGCAACCGTTGCGGTAAGCACGGCTACCTCTCCCGGAGGAGGTTTTCTCGGTTGGCGTGATGATGATTCCGGGCCGGTTGTAGTTCCCGATGTGATTGGCAAATTCTCTGCACTGGCAGAAATGGAAATTTCCAGGGCCGGCTTAAGCACTGTAGTGGAACAGCGTTATGATGATGAAGTAAGAGTAAACAGGGTCATCGAACAAGTTCCTGCAGCGGGGACAACCTTGAGCACAAGCCGTCAGGTTACATTGATAGTTTCAAGGGGACCGGATCCAAACAATTAAATAGCTTTTAAGCTTTATTCTTTTATACCCCAAAACCTTTTGTCCTGTTCATGCAGACATAATACATGTGTGTCAGGAAGAGTTCTTAATACCTGGGAGATACGGGTAGCAGGCTGTTGAAATGAACTACAGCTGTTACCGTAAAGTATCTCCCCTTCTTCTTTCAGTGTTTTCCACTGTATCGGAAATTCCATGCGAAATTCTTCTACTATCTGCTCTGTGGTTTTAAATATACCTGGTTCCAACAAACTTAAAACCTGTTTTTCAATATTTAAAGTCATGGTCAATAGCTCGTCCTTTACCATAATAAAAAGTAACAATTTTAACTTTTTAGTTCCACTACTGTAACCCCTTCGCCACCTTCACTGGAACTGCCACTGCGGTAAGTAGTAACCAGGGGATGTTCCTTCAGATATGAGCGCAACCCCTGCTTTAGTTTGCCTGTACCTTTACCGTGTATTATGTCCACCCTGGCAAATCCTGCCCAGAGGGCATTGTCCAGTAGTTTATCAACCAGAGGTCGGGCCTCATCCAGGTTCAAACCGCGCAGATCGATGGAGTTTTTTACGCTCATATCTTTACTAACACTATAGCTTCCTGTTGATTGAGATTTAAGGTCACCTGCTTCTTTTTTGGACATTTTTTTATCCAGCCGCAACTCCTGCAGCGGCAGGTGTACTTTCATAGCTCCGACCTGAACCAGGGCTTCCTCTTTATTGAAAGAAATCACTTCTCCTTTTTGCTTGAGACTGCGAACATAGACTGGTGCACCTGCTACAAGGTCATCTTCTTTTAAAACATATTCCGCATTGTCTTCCATTTCTTCAGGTTCATCAGTCTCCCTGCGCAGTTCGTTCAGTTCCTGGCGTGCCTGTTCAGCCCTGGCAAGAGTGTCCTGCTTCCCTGTTTCACTTTTTAGTGTTCTTAACTCCCTGATGATCTGGTCCGTTTTGGTTTTTGCTTTCTTAACCATATCCCTTGCTTCTTCCCTGGCTTCAGTCAGTATATCCTCACGTCTGGCCTTCAACAGTTCCTGTTCTTTTTCCAGCTCTTCCATTAACAATTCGGCCCGACTGCGATCTATTTCAGCCTTGCGGCTGTCACGATGATAGCGCTGTTGATCTTCAACCAGGCTGGCAATAACCGACTCTACCTGATCGTGAGAGCGGTGCACAAAAGTTTTCGCTTTTTCTAAAACATGCTCAGGCAACCCAAGCTGTGATGCAATGTAAAAAGCATTGCTTTGTCCCGGAACACCTTGCAGGAGACGGTAGGTCGGGGTTAAGGTGTCCGGATCGAATTCCATGGCTGCATTTTGCATCTTTTCCTGGACCTGTGCAAATAATTTAAGCTCATTAATGTGGGTAGTCGCAACCGTCAGCGCCTCACGGGCTGTTAATTCACCAAGAATAGCCATGGCTAAGGCCGAACCTTCAGAAGGATCGGTTCCTGCACCCAGCTCATCAAATAATAAAAGGGTCATAGGACCAGATTCATTAATGATCTCGATAATATTATGCATATGCCCGGAAAATGTGCTCAGAGACTGGGCAATGCTTTGCTCATCGCCGATATCGGCACGAACTTTATCGAATATAGTCAACCTGGTTTCTTTACCTGCAGGGATATGCAATCCACTCTGTGCCATAATCGTCAGTAAACCAATAGTTTTTAATGCCACTGTTTTTCCACCGGTATTTGGCCCTGTTACTACGAGAGTTTGGACCTGGTCACCCAGTTCAAGATGAAGAGGCACTTTTTCTCCGGTTAGCAATGGATGTTTGGCGTTCTCCAGGTATATGCCTGCTTCATTGTCCTGGTATATCCTCGGTTCACTGCCATCCATTTCCAGGCTAAGGCGCCCACGGGCTATAATAAAATCAAGTTCTGCGTAAATGGAACTATTTAATGATAGTTTTTCACTTTCAGCATCTACTTTAGCGCTTAGCATCATTAAAATACGTTCAATTTCCTGTTCTTCCCGGCGCTGCAGTGAAGTTACTTCATTTTGCATATTAACAACCGGCAACGGTTCAATGAATACTGTTGCCCCGCTGGCTGATTGATCGTGGACAACACCCTGCATATTTTGCCGGTACTCCTGTTTGACAGGCAAAACATATCGACCGCTGCGTATTGTAACAAGGCTTTCTTGCAGGTAGCGCCTGTAACTTGAGCTGCGCAGGTACTCATCGAGTTTGTCCCTGATTTTATTTTGCAGAGAAGCTTTTTTGCGACGCAGTGAAGCGAGTTCTGTTGAAGCTGTATCGATAACATTTCCTTCAGGATCAATCGATTTTTCCAGGGCAGAAAGCAGTTCCGGACAAGAATTTATTTGACCAGCTCTCTCACACAGGGTAGGATATAGTTCTCGCTGATCCTTATCCTTAAAAAAGACCTCCCAGCGGCGCACAGCTTTTAGGAAAGTCAATACTAAAGCCAGCTCTGCACCCGATAAAGATGCGCCCTTGCCGGCCCTGGTCAAACAGGCATTAATATCTTCAACAGGTGAAGGACTAAAGGCATTTTTTGAACACATAAGTCTTGCTTCACCGGTTTCCTTTAGCCGCTTAAAAACCAGGTGGAAGTCTGAAACAGGGACTATTTCCTCTGCCATTTTCCTGCCCAGCGGGCTAATAGTCTTTTCAGCAAGCTTTTGCCTGATCTGATCATATTCAAGCACTTTAATTTCTCTGTTTGTTACTACACTACTCAAGTGATTCTCTCCTTGATAAATAATTGCTACCACTAATAATATAACGCAACTTTTTGTCTGTTGC
>PXBM01000037.1 GCA_003566935.1 Syntrophomonadaceae bacterium
CTTGTTCGCCAGGGGGTAGGCTAAAAATTTCATTTAATTACTCCTAAGTTGTCAGATGCCCAGCTTTCATAATATGATATATTACAAACAACAGTCTTGTCCATATTTTTAGGAGCTATGTGGATGTTCTTTGCGAATAAAGAATTTATCTTGTTTTATCAGCGAGCTTGAAGGTTTAGCAGAAAACAATTAGGATTTGCACAGGTTAAAGGGTCTATTCTCTTATTAAAGGCTTTAAGCTCGCTTATGCTACCAGGGTCAACTTTTGATTTTTAGAGGAAAGTATGACATAATTTATAATTAGGAACGATAGCAACTAGGAGTCAAATAACTATTCTAAGCAATGTTGGGAGACTACGTCCGGTATGCAGCCGGGTAGCCTGTAATGAACTTAATTTAAACTCCCGTAGGATAATCAACCTCAGGCCTTACCTGAACGATTTAATACGGGTTTTTTATTTAAAAACCTTAAGGAGGTGAACAGCCTGACATCTAAGTCAGGCTGCAAGATTGAGTGAGAGAGGAATAGTAGTTCATAAGCCTTATGCCCGTTTAAGCCAGGAGCAGATTGAGATGATTGATAAGGCATCTCTGGATCTTCTGGAGAAACCGGGCATTCTATGTTATCACGAAGAAAGTGTCGCCATGTTGGAAAAAGCCGGAGCCACTGCTGAAAAAACCCGTGAAGGAGAGCACGATGCCTGGTGGGTCAGTATTCCGGCAAAAGTAGTTAAGCAGGCTCTTGATACCGCGCCTTCCAAGGTTACTTTAGGTGCGCGTAATCCTGACAACCAGGTAGTTCTTGATGCGGAAGGAAACAGGGTTTACTTCGGCAGCGGTTCGGAAACCAATTACTGGCTGGAAGTAGAACCGCAAACGTTTACCTCGAAGGAAGACGGTCATGAACGGACCATCCCGGTCATGAAGCGAAATAGGGGCAACCTTGATTATCTTTGCCGTTCTGCTCATATTTCTGAGCAGTTGGACAACCTGGACTTCTTCATTCGCAACGTCAATGTCCAGGATGAAGATATAACAACAGATAATAAAGATGTTAACGTGTTTTTTGCGGCACTTAACAATATTACCAAGCCAGTTGTCAGTGGAGTGGCCGATTTTGACCAACTGGAAAAGGTTGTTAATATGGCCGAAATCATAGTTGGAGGTCGCGAAGAACTGGTCAAGAACCCGGTGGTTTCCTTTATTACTTCCGTGATCAAAAGCCCGCTTCAGGTTGTTGGGGAAACAGCGGAAAAATTAATTGCCATAGCCAAGCTTGGCCTTCCCGTTGTTATATCAACATCGCCCCAGGGTGGTTCCACGGCTCCGATAGATGAACTGGGCATGGTAGCCCAGGTTAACGCCGAAGCCCTGGCCGGAATTACTATTAACCAGCTGGCCAACCCGGGAGCGCCGGTTATTTACGGTGCTGTTCCCGTGCGTGCCCGTATGGATGACCTGCATGATATGTATGGAGTGCCGGAATTCTGTCATTACAATATGGATTGTGCCCAGATGGCCCGTTACTACAAGGTGCCATGTTATTCAACTGCCGGGGTTGGCGATGCCAAGGTGCCCGGCATCCAGGCTTCAGTAGAGAAAATGTACACCTACACGGCGGTTCCTTTTGCCGCGCCGGGCCTGGTTCATTATGCCTTCGGACTGTTGGATAAAACCCAGACATTTTCCCCTGAACAGGCAGTGCTTGATAACCATAAAATTGGCATGGCCAAGTTCCTGCACCGGGAAAGCGGTGTAAATGAAGAAGCTGTAGAGAAAACCAAAAAGACTATAGAGGAAGTCATGCACAGCCCCTATAGGATGTATGCCCGTTATGCCCGCGGTATGCTCAGGCGCGGTGAGATCTTCGGTGGTTTCCCCTTTGAGGGTGAAGCTGAAGACCAGGATCAAACCCTGCTTAAGGTAAAAGAACATCTAAATGAACTTGAAGCCCGTGAACACCAGCACCTGCCCGAAGAGATCTGCAAGAAGATCTTTGAAACCACTCCGGGCCTGGTGGACAGGTTAAATCCTTATAAATAAATAAGCCAGAATGAATTAATAACAGCAGGAGGCAGTCACCGGCTGTCTCCTGATAAAGTTTAGAAGGAGGAAATATTAATGAGTAAAGACTTGATTGATCAGATTGTCGACAATGTTCTGCAGGGGCGCCGTAATAAGGAAGATGAAGGTATTGAAGAAGGCATGGCCGGTGATCCCGGTGTGGCAGAACTGGTCCAGGAAGCGCTTGATAGCGGTATTGATACCAATGAAATCCTGTTAAAAGGTTTAAGCAAGGGTATGGAAATGGTCGGTGAAAAATATGAAACCGGCGAATACTTTATTCCTGATATGCTGACTGCTGCAGAAGCAGTAGAAGAAGGTATGAAAGTAATGGAACCGCATCTGGTTAAGGGTGAAGGTGGCAGTGGTAAAGGTAAGGTGATCATGGCTACTGTGGAAAAAGACCTTCATGACATTGGCAAAAACCTGGTTGCCATTATGCTTAAAGGAGCCGGTTTTACTGTTGTCGACCTGGGCATCGATGTGCCGGCGGCAAGGATTGTTGAAGCGGCCGAAGAAGAAGGAGCCGGCCTGGTCGGTCTTTCTGCCCTGCTTAACACCACTATGTCCAACATGGGTGATGTGGTCAAGGAGCTTGAGAAAAAAGGCATGCGCGACCAGGTTAAAGTATTAATTGGTGGAGCGCCGACTTCCCAGGACTTTGCCGAGGAAATCGGGGCTGATAGTTACGGTAAGGATGCTTTTGCCGCGATTAAGGAAGCGGAGAAGTTGCTTAAATAATTAAGTATTATAATATTTTAGGAGGAGATTTTTGTTATGGAAGCTGATAAAGCTTATCTGGAGGCAATTCAACATGGACGGTATAGTGAGCAGGTAAAGGATCTGCGCTGTAAATATGACCATGTGCGCATCCAGTTTGAAGATTTCATTACTGCCTTTTACCTGAGGCCTCACCTGGAGAAACTGGTCGAAGAAAAAGCCGGTGAAAATGGTAACGGTGAAGGCCTGCGTTTTTACGACCTCGGCTGTGGAACAGGTGATGGCTATGAGCTCTTAAGCAAGATGGCTGGTACCACAAAGCTATCCGAGTTTGATAACCGCCTGATCAGCCAGGATATGGTTTCCCAGTACAAGGGGATTGATTTAAATGTTGACCTGCTTAAAGAAGCACGCAATCTTTTTGGGGACTATGAGCATGTTGATTTCTGCAAGGGAAATTTTTCGGATGGTCTACCTTTAGAGGAGGGTGAAGAACCTTACGATCTTTACTTTACCTCTTACGGAACCCTTTCACACTGTAACGATGAAGAGCTTGAAAAACTTTTCATTGATGTTGCCAAACATGGCAACAATGGCAGTATCATGCTCTGTGACTTTATCGGCCGCTATTCCTACGAGTGGCAGGATTTGTGGACCGATAACCCGGAAGAGCAGCCCTATATTGATTACCTGATTAACTATCTTTATGCCGAGGAAGACAGGGATAAGGTAGAACTATCTTCATTTCCACTGCGGCTTATGTCTCCACCCGAACTAAACCCGATCCTGGAAAAGGCGTCAAGCAAAGCCGGAGTAGAGCTGAAGGTTGAGCGCTATTTTGACCGCTCGCTTTTTGTCGGGCGTCACATTGAGACCGGTACTTATAACGGTAACCCGCAGCCTC
>PXBM01000147.1 GCA_003566935.1 Syntrophomonadaceae bacterium
CCTGTAATAATCAAAGCGCTGGCTATACTGGTCCAGGAAGCTGGGGGAATAGTCCATATTGCCGATAGCCCTGGAACTGATGATCCTGACCTGGTCTATCGCAAAACCGGGATGAAAGAGGTCGCCGAGGAAACAAATTCAGAACTAATAAAGTTTGACCACACTAAAAATAAAGATTATTATATTAATAGTGATCATGAAAAATTTAAATTGGCATCAACCCTGGATCAGATGGACCTGGTGATTAATGTTGCCAAACTAAAAACTCATCCGCTGACCGGGCTTACAGCAGCAGTAAAAAATACTTATGGCTGCATTGTCGGCAAGAAGAAGGCTCTCCTGCATGTGGAGCATCCATTGCCGAAAAGCTTTTCAAGGCTGGTTTTGGAAGTTTACCTGGCAGTAAAACCGGGACTCTCTATAATTGATGCTGTTGTCTCCATGGAAGGTGTAGGCCCACGCAACGGTAACCCCAGGCATACAGGGCTCCTACTGGCCAGTCCCAATGCAATTGCAGTTGATCGCGCTGCTGCCGAAATTACTGGCTTTTATATAGAGGAAGTTCCCACATTGACTGCTGCCAGGGAAAAAGTTTTAACAGGAACAGACTTAAAGGAAATAACAATTAAAGGGTTAAGTCTCAAAGAAAGCAAGATCAAGAATTTCAACAAAGGTCTGGCAGCAGGCGGAAGTATTGGGCGCCTGGTCGCAAATTTCCCGCTGGCCCGGTTCAGGGGTTGGGCTAAAAACAGAAGACCCTATCCTGAGATTGACAAAAATACATGCATAAATTGCGGTAAATGTGTTAAGGATTGCCCTGCCCAGATAATCATAGCAGGACAACCTATCCCGGAATTAGAACGCAGCTCCTGTATTCGCTGTTACTGCTGCAGGGAGTTTTGCCCTGAAGGAGCAATTATATTAAAATAGAAGCAGCAAACAGAAAGGATAGATAACATGGGTAAAGCAAAATTTAGTATTAAAGTTTATAGCGAACGCTGCAAGGACTGTGGGATTTGTTTTGAATTTTGTCCAAAAAACAACTTGGAAACCGCAGAGGATGGCAGTCCAGTCCTGATTGACAAAGATGAATGTACAGGATGTAAACTTTGTGAATACATGTGTCCCGATTTTGCCATACAGGTTCAAAAAGACGAGGAAAAGACAAAAGCAGGAGGAAACTAAAAGTGGCAAATGACAGCAATACATTTGAAAAGCTGTTAATAAGCCTGGATAAATTACTTCCTGTTCCGTTCAGTTCTGCCCAGGAATACAGGGAGTCACAGGAACAAATAGTAGAATATGTAAATGCGACGATGAGCGGGAATCCAGAAATTAAAACCTTGATTGGGCAGAATCCTTTTTCCCTGATGTATGATAACCATGCTAACCACGCAGCTTTCATGAGCAATATCTTTAAAATTAATGATTCGCAATTGCTATTAAAGATCATCCTCTGGGCTTACCGGGCCTACCATGCCAGGGGGTTTACTTATGATTATTTCCCCGTAGCCATGAAAGCCTGGGTCGCCGCTGTTAACAAAAATCTTGATGCTGAAAAATCAAAATCGATTATATCAGTTTATAACTGGATTATAGAAAACCATGAACTTTTAATCGTAGGATCTCAGGAAATAACCGAACCACCTCATTTTATTGACTCCGAATGGGGCAAATTAAAGGGCGATTTTTTTTCTGCCATGCTTGATGGTAACACAAATAAAACAATGCAGATCGCTGCCGATAACATACAATCTGCATCAGACCTGACTAATTTTTATCTGCACGTGATTCAACCTGCTCTCTATGATGTGGGCCTGCAATGGGAGAAAGGCCATATTTCAGTTGCCCAGGAACACCTGGCATCGGCAATCGTTACCAGGGTAATGTCTTCACTTTATCCCCGTTTTGCAGTGATAGAGCAAAATAAAGGTAAAGCGATCGTTTCAGCTGCCCCGAACGAATTCCATGAAATCGGACCACGCATGGTTGCTGATCTGCTGGAAATTGACGGCTGGGACATTGACTATACGGGGGCTAATGTACCTGCTCCTGATCTGGTCAGCATGGCTATTGAAACAAAACCTTTTTTCATAGCTATATCCATCGGGATGCCTTTTAATATTGATCGAGCCGATGCCCTGATCCAGCAAATCAGGGCTGAGAAAGCATTAAACAGCACAAAAATAATGCTGGGCGGGCTTTCATTTACCATGAACCCGCAGTTAAGAAAATTAATGGACATTGACGGCAGCGGCGATTCTGCCAGTGATGCCGTTAAGCTCGCTGCCGAGTGGTGGAACAATGCTTGATCAGTCTTTCTTCGAAGAAAACTGCCAGGTAATTATGGACTATTTGAACCAGTCGGGTTCGGTAAGTATCGTTAAGATAGATCGGGATCTGAACATCCAGGATTATAACCAGGTTTTCTTAAACACAGTTGGCGCGAACCTGGATATCAGCGGCATGAGTTTGTGGAATATTATTTTACCAGAAGATCTGGCCGTTCTGAAAAGCGCAATCGCAAATAATAAGCCACAGGTTCACTTTACAATTCAATATAGCAATCAACCCGGCATCAACATGGCCGGACACCTGGTTGGTGCAGGAGATAAGTACCTTCTATTTTGTGAGAGAACTAAAATATCCGATGATTCAATAATCCAGGAAATCACCAAACTCAACAATCAAATGGCTAATATTTCGAGAGAACTTAACAAGAAAAATATAGCCCTGGAAAAAGCTAATGCCACCATTAACAAACTGCTAAAAATTGATTCGCTTACACAAATATCTAACCGTCACCACTTTATGGATTACTTTCAGAAAATGCACGCTTATGCTTACAGGCGCGGTTTACCTCTGTCCCTGGTAATGGCTGACCTGGACCATTTTAAAAGTATCAATGACCGCTATGGCCACCCGGTTGGAGACCAGGTTTTAATTACCTTTGCCAGACTTCTGCAGGATAACAGCAGAGAAGAAGACTTGGCTGCCCGTTACGGGGGTGAAGAATTTATTATACTCCTTGTTCATAACAATCTGGAGCAGGGTTATGCTCAGGCCGAAAGAATGAGAAAAAGCTTTGAAAATATGGAAATCGGTGAACAAAAGATCAAAACAACTGCCAGTTTCGGGGTAGCAAGCTTAAAAAATAATGAAACTACAGATCAATTAATCAGCAGAGCAGATCAAGCTTTATACCAGGCAAAAAATGCAGGTAGAAACCGGGTTTGCCGTGCTGATCAGGGTGAGTGATATTTATCAGAACTGGGAACTGGAACAAGCTTTTTATAAAGAATAAAGCAGGGCTGCAGCTATCCACCCTAACTATCGAAACCCCGGGGGATACAATTGTAGTAGTGTGTCACGGTTTCACCGGCTCCAAAGAAGGTGGAGGTCGAGCTCTCGAAATGGGAGAAGCCCTGGCCGGTAAAGGACTTAGCACGGTTTTGTTTGATTTTGCCGGCTGTGGTGATAGTGAAGGCCAGTTCGAAGATATATCCCTAACCGGCCACACAGATGACCTGGAATCAGTTGTAACCTGGTGCCGGCAAAAGAATTACAGCAACATCATCCTGAACGGACGCAGTTTCGGAGGAAGCACGGCTATAAAATATGCATCCCGGGATAGTGACATTAAAGCAGTTTGCACCTGGGCTGCTGTA
>PXBM01000168.1 GCA_003566935.1 Syntrophomonadaceae bacterium
AAACCTGAAGATCCTGAAAAACTATATGAAGTGCTTCCAGTTGAAGTTCAACCTGTTGGTTATACAAAAGAAGAAGTAGCTAGCTTCATTGAAAAATCAACTAGCTTTTGTATATACGATTTCATACTTCCTGAATTTGATCATCCCAATGAAATAAGCAACGAGGAGCTGATTAGCGCGGTAACATTATGCGGTCTCGCACCATCTTATAGAGATTCCTATAGTATTTCTATTATGACTGGAAAAGATATTCAAGAGACAGCCAGATCAATTTTTGGTTCTGATTTCAAAGGAATAGAGCATACAGGTGTATTCCCTTATTATTGGAATGATGAAGATCAAATTTATCAAGTTGAAGCTTTCGGTCCTGGAAGTTATACCGACACAAAAGTCTTAAATGTAAGGGAAACGAGTGAAGAATTTATTGTGGATGCTGTCCATCTGATATATAATTACTGTTCTTATGATGAGGTTTACGAAAGTCATGTGGTAGGTGAACTCTCAAGGATGTCAGAATTTGATGATTTTGAAGATTTTCTGGAAAACAGCGATGCTGTAGTTCTGGTCGATGAGCAACATGACGATGGGACAATTGACAAATATATAGACTCATTTCCTGTCAGGCGTTATATTTTGACTAAAGAAGGCGATGGTGTTTGTTATATAAGGCAAAGTTATTTGTTCGATGATTAGTAGTTCTATCACACCTTTTTCTTAAACAGCAGTTTTACAGCAAATAGCAGGCCTCGCTTGACGGTGTCTTTTTCACTGGCCAAAAAACTTTGCTGAGCGATAACTCTTGACAGCAGTATGAACATATGATTATAATATTCACAGAATCACAGAAGGAGGGTGACAATGCCCCGACCTTTTAATGAAGAAGAAAAAAACCAGATCCGCGTAAGGCTGCTTGAAGAAGGCAAAGATCTGTTTGTCCGTTTTGGACTGAAAAAAACCGGGATTACTGAATTGACTAAAGCAGCCGGAATATCACAGGGTGCATTTTATCTTTTCTTTAATTCAAAGGAGGAACTCTACTTTGCTATCCTGGAGCAGGAAGAGCAAGTGATTCGTGAGAGATTCCTAGATTGGCTTAGCAAAGCAGAACCATTGAACCGCAACAAATTCAGGGAATTTTTGCGGCTGGCGTTACAGGCTCTTGAAGAAAACCCGCTGCTGCGCAGGCTTTGGCTTGAAAAAGAGATAGATGATCTGTTAAACAAGCTTCCATCATCGCTCATGGAGCAGCATACAGCACGGGATACTGAAGTTTTAGAACCTCTAATTAAGCACTGGCAAGAAGCCGGTTACATGGTTGAAGGTTCTTCGGAGGTTATTGCCGGAGTCATACGCGCCCTGTTTTTGTTGCCTCTCCATTACCAGGAAATCGGTGAAGATCTATTTCCAGAAGTATTGGATAAGTATATTGACTTTGTTTCAAATGGATTGCTCAAAGAAGATTATGCTGAGCAATAAAGATCAGCTGCAAGGCTAATAATGATTACAGGGTTAAGAAGGGGAAAAAAAATGATCAAAGTAAACGGTTTGGAGTTTGCTTACCGCAAATCACCTGGGAAAGCTATAAAAGGCATCTCCTTTGACATTGATGATGGGGAAATATTTGGCTTTCTTGGCCCCAGCGGTGCAGGAAAGACTACCACCCAGCGGATTATTATCGGCCTACTCCGGGGTTACCAGGGCAGTGTTGATGTTATGGGTAAAGAAAGAATAATGTGGGGTAAAGATATCTTTGAAAAAATCGGTGTGGCTTTTGATTTTCCAAACCTCTATGAAAAATTGACTGCCTATGAAAACTTAGCTCTGCTTGGGTCGTATTACAAAAACAACAGCCTGGATAAAGATCAATTACTCGACAGCGTTGGGTTGCTGGCTGATCGTGATAAGCGGGTCGAAAAGTTTTCTAAGGGGATGAAAATGCGATTGAACTTTATCCGCTCAATTATGCATGACCCGGAGATTCTATTCTTTGATGAGCCCACCTCAGGCCTTGATCCGGTTAATGGGAAAATTATTCGTGACATGATTTTGGATTTTAAAAAAAAGGGCAAAACAGTTTTTCTAACGACCCACAACATGAATGAAGCTGATTATCTTTGCGACCGGGTTGCTTTTATAGTTGAGGGTACCATTCCAGTAATTGATAACCCCGGAGAACTGAAAATTAAATATGGCCAAAAATCGGTCAAAGTCTCTTTTAACGGTGATGGGAAGCTACAAGAAGAATTCTTTCCGCTAAGCGGAATTGGTCGCAACAGCCGGTTTCTGGAAGTCCTTAACCAGGATTGTGTCAGAACTATTCACACGCAGGAAGCGACCCTGGAGGATATCTTTATCAAACTGACCGGGAGGGAGCTCCTGTGAGGATCGTAAATGCCTTGAAGGCGGATGTGCGTTTCCAGTTTAAACAGGGCTTCTACCTGGTCTATATCCTCCTAACACTCATCTATATGGTTATTCTCGGAGTACTGCCCGTGGAATGGAAAAGCACGATTATTCCCCTGGTACTCTTTTCAGACCCTTCTATGGTCGGGTTCTTCTTTATCGGGGCCCTGGTGATGCTGGAGAAGGTACAGGGTGTACTTCAGTACGTGGTTGTAACTCCCCTGAGGTCGCTTGAGTACCTTTTGGCCAAGGTCTTTTCACTAACTATTTTGGCCATAGTGGCAACAGTTATGATCACTTTGGCGACCTATGGTTACGATCTCAACTGGTTTTTACTAATTATCGGAGTTATCCTTACTTCCAGTTTCTTTGTTTTCTTTGGGTTTATTGTTGCTGTGCGCTGTACAACCCTCAACCAGTATTTTATCAGGATGATACCTTACCTGCTGTTTATTGTTTTACCCTGCTTCAGTCTGATTGGTTTCCCCTATGACTGGCTCTTTAACATATTTCCCAGCGTAGCCGGCTTGAAGCTGGTTTACGGAGCGTTCAAGGGTATAGATTTTCTCAGCGCAGCAGCATATTCAGTATACCTGCTACTAGCCAACCTGGTAATTGCCCACTACGTGGAAAAAATATTTGACCGCATGGCCACAGAAGGAGCTTGAACAGATGATTAACCAGGCTGCAATTAAAGCTGATTTTAAGCTGATATTCAGGGAACCTATCCTGGTCCTTTTTATGATCCTGCCCATGTTTATCATGCTGATCACCAGGCTGTTTATCAGCTACGGGGTGCCGCTAATCATTGACTATCTTAACTTTGACCTATCCCCTTATTTCGGCTATATTCTGATCATGACCATGCTGATGGCACCTTACATGCTCGGCACAGTCTGTGGATTTTTAATGATCGATGACCGTGATGCAAGGATGTTTGAGTTACTGTCGATTACTCCACTTGGTTATCTCGGCTATATTGTCATGCGGTCGCTCATACCATTTAGCGCTGCCTTTATTTATACCTATGTGGGGTACTATTTTATTAACATTTTCTACCTGGATTTTGCCCTTCTTACTTTAATAGCCCTGCTCAATGCGCTCTCAGGAGTAACCTTAGGTCTGCTGCTCTTTAACTATGCCGGCGATAAAGTAAAAGCGGTTACCTTTTCCAAGGGATTGAGCCTGCTTAACGTTCTTGCCCTGGCTGATCTTTTCAATCTGCCCTGGCTGAGTTTTCTTGCCGCCTTCAC
>PXBM01000219.1 GCA_003566935.1 Syntrophomonadaceae bacterium
TCTCCTCATAAGTCTTATCCTCGTTAATTTGGTAAAATATAAAAACCCTGTCGTCTGAATAATTTTCAGGATGGAGCAGTGGTTCTCCGGTAACCGGAAGCAGACCGGTTCCTCTTTTGCCAGTGCTTTCGGCAATCAGCTGTTCGACCCAGGCTCCGTAAGACTCTATCGAGGGTGGAAAAATAAAAGTAATTTTATCATGACCGCTTTTCCCCAGCATGCCCAGCACAGCGCCCAGCCAGGCCGGGTTGTTTTTGTCTTCCGGAAGATTACCTGAGGTTATAGATTTCTTTGCCAACTCCTTTGCCTTGTCAATCACTTTATCCAGTTTAACACCAACCAGGGCTGCAGGGACAAGGCCGAAATAGGAAAGAGCGGAATAACGGCCCCCGATGTCAGGGTCGTTTAAAAATATTTTTCTGAAATTCAATTCCCGGGCCAAATTTTCCAGGCCGCTGCCCGGATCGGTAATGGCGATAAAATTTTTTCCTGCATTATCTTCATCGGCAAATTCACACAACCTGTTATAGAAGTATTTCATCAGGGAAATGGTTTCCACCGTTCCTCCGGATTTTGTCGATACAATAAAAAGTGTTTTTTCCAGGTCGAGTATTTTTTCTTTTTCAAAAATAGCATCGGGGTTGGTGGTATCGATAACATGCAGGTCGAAGTTATTTTTAACAGAGCCAAAAATAATGCTGAATACTTCGGGGGCCATGCTTGAACCTCCCATGCCCATCAAGAGGGCACTGGTATAGCCCTGATCCATGATCTGGTCAGCAAAGCTTTTAATTTCCGCCAGGGCTTCCCGTGAGATATTGTGGCTCTCCAGCCAGCCCAGCCGGTTGCTGATTTCCTCGGGGCTATTGCTCCACACGGTATGGTCTTTTTGCCAGATACGCTCAATCACTTTCTCATCTTTTAACTGCTTTAGTTCATCATCGGCTAAGTTTTCAGGCAGGTTAAATGCTTCGGGCATGCTTTTACCATGTTCATTAATCATTTTATTACCTCCAAGCTAAGTTGTGGACGTTTCCATCCTGGAGATGCCTTCAACAAGATCAAAATCCTGATCATAGCTGTAGATATATTCTATCTTCTGTGTATTTATCATTATAGCACTAGAGACGTGAATTGAATCATAGAATAGCACTCTAAAAGATTTTGCTGCATCATAATAAAAAGTATTCAAATATGGCAAAAGGGAGCGGAGATGTTCTGCTTGAAATATTCAAGCCTTAAATGGTATTTAATATTAAGCGATTGATGTATAATTAAAGCAAACATAGCTGTATATTCGTGCCAATCACCGGGGGTGTAATTGTTGGATCGCAAAAGAAAATCCGGGCAAAGAAGTGTTTTAACTAAGTTAACCGTTGCTGTTATGGCAGTTTTATTCGTATTTGTATTATCCTGCGATGAAACCAGTGCCTCTGATGCACTGCCCGGTGATGTTAACGGTGATGGTGTAGTTAATATCATTGATGTCATCATGGTTATGAAACATGTCCTTGGATTGAGTGATTTGGCTGGAGAACAGCTTGAAGCTGCCGATGTTATAGATGATGGCGTTGTTGATATCAGGGATGTCACGCGAATTATGCAGATTACCCTGGGGTTAGATGATGAGCAGGTTGTAGAAGAATTCATGCTGGGCAGTGAAGTGCTTTTTGCAGAGAAGCTTCATCTTATAAGAGATAAAAGAGTTGGCCTGGTTACCAATCAAAGCGGAGTAAATGCGCTGGGTGAGAGTTCTATTGAACTGCTCTGGGTAGCTGAAGATGTAGAACTTGTTGCACTTTACGGTCCTGAACACGGCATAGACGGCACCGCTGCTGCAGGTGAGTATGTTGAATCTTACACTCACGAAGAGTTGGGAATACCGGTTTACAGTCTCTACGGGAAGACCAGGATGCCTACTGAAGAAATGCTCGAAGACATTGACGTACTCATTTACGATGTCCAGGACATAGGGGCCAGGACCTACACCTATATTTCGACCCTGAACTACTGTATGATTGCCGCAGAAAAGTATGATGTTCCGGTATTAGTTCTCGACCGCCCTAACCCGCTCGGTGGGCTGATTGTTGACGGGCCGGTTCTTGAAGAGCGATTCAAGTCTTTTGTCGGAGTAGATATCCTGCCCAAGGCACATGGCATGACGGTGGGAGAAGTGGCTCTTTACTTTAATCGCAATATTGATGCTGATATAACCGTGATCCCGATGAAAGGATACAGCAGGGATATGCTGTTTGAGGACCTGGGCTTAAGATGGGTCCAGACCTCACCTAATATCCCGGACCTGGAAGCGGTTTACGGGTATATGGTGACAGGGCTTGGCGAAAACACCGGTGTTTACCAGGCAGATCAGTTCCGGTGGATTGGCGGCAAAGGCCTTGATGCAGAAGCATATGCTGACCTGCTAAATACTGCAGATCTTGGCGGAATTGAGTTTATACCGGAAGACAGGAACGAGGCTGGCGGGGTCAGGCTGATCATAAACGATCCTCACCAACTTAACCCGGCCAGGACCGGCATATACGCCCTGACTTATGCTTTTCAGCTTGGTGATTTCAATATCCCCAAGAGCAATGAGAATATAGTGATGTTTGATAAAATCATGGGTACAGATAAAATGGGACAGTTCCTGGAAGATGGCCTAAGCCCCGAAGAAATCCTGATGGAATTCAACCCTGCCATCGAAGAATTCAAAGAGGTCCGCAAAGAATACTTACTACCTCAGTATGACTAAATAAGACATAGTAAGTTTCTGCAAAAGCACGGGCTATAGCCTGTCCCATTCCGCTACCGACGCCTGCTATTACACACAATTTATCTGCCATTTGATCTCCTCCTTTTGAAGCATATTATATCATGCATACTGAACTGTAGAACCATGATTCATTAATATACTCATTATTTGTGATAAAGCCTGCTGATTTGCATTGTTGAAAATTCACAAGTCCCTGCTGAACAAAATATACGGCTGGCGTCTGTCAACTTACACAATTAGTAATATAGCAAGCAAATAGTTTGATCTATAAATCGTCAGAATGATATACTTAATTTTGGATTTGCATTCTTGGAAAAGGGCGATGCAATGATTGGAAGGGGAAGTGAAATGAAACCACGCGAGCGAATTGAAGCAGCATTTGCGTTTAAAGAGAGTGACCGGGTGCCGATCGATTTTGGTGCCACTCACAACAGCGGGATAAATGTTATTGCCTACAACCGCCTGAAAGAACACCTTGGTATAAACACTACAACCTATATGCGTGATCCAATTCCCATGTTAGCTTCACCTGATCTTGAGGAAGGGCTGGAAGTATTCCGGATGATGGGCGGGGATTTGCTTCCGCTAACCCGTTATTATAATTTCGGTGTGCCTGCCGATAACTGGCATCAGTGGACCCTGAAAGACGGCTCAACCTGTATGGTGCCGGGAGGCTTCAAGCCGGAACGCAGGGAAGACGGAACCCTGGAGATGGAGCTTTTAAATGGCCTGGCAGTATTGACCAAGCCCGAAAGAGGGCACCATTACAACCTGGTTAACCGGCCGCTCGGTATGATAGAAAACACTTCCCAGTTGGAAAATGTTCTGCCTGTGCTCAGGCAAAGCGGTGCCTTTACCATTTCCGATCAGGAAGTGCAGA
>PXBM01000110.1 GCA_003566935.1 Syntrophomonadaceae bacterium
AAAACTCTAAAGTATTTTGTCAGCCCAGGCTCAGCAGTTACAAATTTTTAACGCAGCAAAATAATATTTTAATTTCATAAATGATATTTACCGGTCAGGTGTAAATGCTACCGTTACGATCTAAAGCAGCCCTGCAAGTAGCATGATTGACTAACCACAGGAAGCAGGGGTAAAATGCTTTATATGAGCATACATTAAAAAGTGAGGAGTAGATCGGGTGCCTGTTAAAAAAAGCCTCCTGGTTTGTTTTATAGTAAGCATAATTCTGTTTCTGCCGGGCATGCTCTATTTTGTCAACGGTGGTTATATCCACCAGGTTGTGAATATAATTGATGGTAGTGGTAGCGCTAATGAAACGGCGGAACCTGAAGAAAGAATTGCCGTAAATTTTTCAGGTTTAATATATGGTCCCGATAAGGTGGAGCTTGTTACAGAGAAAATTGAGCACTGGCATCTTCGGGCTAAAAAACGAGCCGAAGAAGAACGAATCAGGGCTGAAGAGGAAGCTGCTCGCGCTGCTGAGGAACAAGCTGCGGCCAGGATTGCTGCCATCAGCCAAAAAGAACAGGAAATGATTAATTATATTAACCAGGCAAGAGCCAATGCAGGCTTGTCGGCGGTCAGTTATTGCAGCCAGCTAACCAATGCTGCCCGGGCTAAAAGCAGGGATATGATCGACAATAATTACTTTGCCCATAATTCTCCCCGTTACGGTGGATTGGGAGACCTGCTTGGGACTTACGGAATCAGCTATCGCTCCGCAGGAGAAAACCTGGCCATGAATTCCAACGGCAGTGTCAGCGCTGCTCATAGGTCACTGATGAATTCTTCCGGACACAGGAAAAATATTCTGGGCAATAATTTTACCCGGGTTGGTGTTGGGATCCAGGTGAGAAGTGATGGAAGCCACTTTTACACACAGTTATTTACCGGACATTGAAAACTCTTAACCGGGAGGTTCTTATTATATGCAGCTATTGAAATATTTCTTGGCAATATTTTTATTAATTACAATGATTTCACTGCCTGCAGATGGGCAGTTTGATGATGGTTTTCAGGAAGAACCCTTTGTTGAGGATCATGATGAACATGAAGAACATTTTTACCGGGGAAGAGTGCTCGAAGTTGATGAAACCAGGGAAGAAGAACATGACTACTACACAGTTATTGAGCAGGAATTAAGAGTAAAGTTGACCAGCGGCCCTTTCCGGGGCAAAGAGCTTGATATATATAACACTTATTTTGCCGGTGACCCTGTATATGACTTTTTACTGGAAGAAGGTCAGGAAGTAATCGTGGTCACTATCGGTGAAGAAGGCAGCTTTGATCAGGCCTATGTGCAGGATATGGCCCGCGACCGGGGTGTTTATTACCTGGTTGCCGTATTTATCCTTGGCCTGCTTGTGGTAGGACGCTTGAAAGGTATAAAAACTATAATCACCCTGGCCGTGACAATATTCCTGATTTTCTGGGGATTACTGCCGCTGCTGCTGCTTGGTTATAACCCGATCCTGCTGGCTGTCACCACTGCCATAATTGCTATTACTTTCACCCTGCTGGTCATCGGTGGGTTTAACATTAAGTCACTTGTTGCCATTCTGGGGACTACAGCAGGTGTTATTGTAGCCGGATTAATGGCCTTCTGGGCCGGCAGTATGGCTCAGTTGACCGGGTTCGGCACCCACGAAGCCCAGATGTTATATTTCCTTGATCAGAATATTGATTTCAGGGGTTTGCTATTTGCCGGGATCATTATCGGCTCACTCGGGGCTGTTATCGACGTCGGCATGTCGGTAGCGTCCGCGGCGGCGGAAGTGAAACAGGCTTTTCCTGAAATATCTTTTCGCGGGCTTTTCAACAGTGCTTTAAATGTTGGTCGCGATGTGATGGGGACCATGGCCAACACGCTGATCCTTGCTTACGTTGGCGCGGCCATACCAATGTTGCTCCTGGTTATGGGCTATGAAATAGACTGGCTAAAAGTGATTAACATGGACTTGATTGCTACCGAGTTTGTACGGGGAATTGCCGGCAGTATCGGCCTGATTTCTGCCGTTCCGGTTACCGCGATCCTGGCCGGTTATTTTATGACCAGCCGTGATAGTAATGAGGAAGAATATTTTGATGTAGAGTAATCAAGTTTGTTAAGTAAAAATTTGTGCAACTAATCGAATGCTGAAGAAAACTTCGCTCGCTGCAGTTTTTTTAAGCAGGCTGGGCAGTTACAGTTAAACTTTTGTTATGAAGAAAGGGCATGACTATAGAAGATATGTTTAGCCGGGCAGACCGGGTCTGCGCTTTGCCAGGGTTCATTACTGTTTAACTTTGTATTTACGAACCGAAGAATGTGCTGATAAACTTGCTGACTACGTCTGCTCCGCCGATGATGGTGCCGATCGTGCTGCCCAGGTTGGCAAAAACGACCACCAGCAGAACGTGTGTTACCTTGTTGGTCCAAAAACCTTTCAAAGTTTGAACGTCTTCTGCAAGACTTTCAAAGTCGCTCACGTTCGGTTTTCTGACAATAGCTTCTGTTAAGCCGGCAAACCAGCCTGCCGCCAAAAGCGGGCTGAGGGAACTGATCGGGGAGACGACGAAAGCGGTCAGGATGGCCAGGGGGTGAGCAAAAGCCAGCAAGGCCCCGAGCACTCCCAGGGAACCGTTCCATAAAATCCAGCTGATTATCTGGTCTATCCCCGTTGCCCTGTCTACTGAAAAAGTAGAAGCTATGATGGTGATTATTAAAATGGGAATGGCCCAGCCGATTATTTTTGTTGTCTTTGATGGTGGCGTCACCCTGCTTAACTCCTGTAAATCGTGGTTGCCGTTTATTTCTTCCTTGATCCCGGGGATATGTCCTGCGCCGAGGATGGCGACGACTTTTTGTCCAGGAGCTTCTTTAATTTTCTGAGCCAGGTAAATATCTCGCTCATCAATAACTGTTGCTTTTAACTGGGGAAAGGTCTGGGCCAGCTCTTCCAGGGCTGCGGTCAGCATATCCTGGCTTTTCATTTTTTCCAGGTCTTCTTCGGTCAAATCTTCATTCATAAACATCCCAAGCATAATATTGAAAAAGAGTTTTATTTTACCCCAGAAGCCGATTTTCCGCCACAGCCTGAGCATCGTCACCTGGATGTCGCGGTCGGCTAGGCAGAGTTCGGCCCCGATTTCTTCAGCCGATCGTATGCCCTGCATCATTTCCTCACCGGGGTTGATGCCGAACTTGCGGGCCAGCTTTTTCTGGTACGATGATAGAGCTAGCTTGGCCAGCAGTAAAAGGGCTTTACCTTCTTTAACGATCTTAACTATATCGGTGTTTTTCCATTTTTCCGTATCGATCATTGATTGGTAACGGGCCTGGCACAGCTCGACACAGACGGTATCCGGCTGCTCGGCCTCGATTACTTCCTTGACTTCGACAACGCTCTTCTTGGAAACATGGGCCGTGCCGACTAAAATTATTTCACGCCCTTCTAAATCTAAGCGGTGGACATTTTCACTACTCACTAAATCACGTCCTGAATATTTATATTTACCAAAAGCTATAATACCACATTTCTACCCTGCAAGGTAGGCTTTCATTCCAAGTACACGGGGACGGAGGTTTTGTACTTGCCCAATGTCAAAAATTCGGTGTTTAAGTA
>PXBM01000190.1 GCA_003566935.1 Syntrophomonadaceae bacterium
GTATTGCTGGTTGATATTGCGCATACTGCAGGGCTTGTTGCAGCCGGACTGCATAATAATCCGGTTTTAAATGCTGATATTGTTACAGCTACCACCCATAAAACTTTTCGTGGTCCGCGGGGCGGAATGATTTTTTGTAAAAAGACTTATGCAGCTGCAATAGACAAAGCAGTTTTTCCAGGCTTACAGGGCGGACCTCTAATGCACATAATTGCTGCCAAAGCGGTAGCCTTTAAGGAATCACAGCAGCCGGGCTATATTGATTACCAGAAAGCAGTCCTTGAAAACTCAGCAGCACTGGCTGAAGAACTGGTCGAGCGTGGCTTTGATCTTGTAACGGGTGGAACAAATACTCACCTGGTCCTTGTTGACTTGCGAAATAAAGATATTAGCGGTAAGGAAGCAGAAAAGCTGCTCGAAGAAGTTAATATAACTGTTAACAAGAATGTTATTCCCTACGATCCGCGGGGAGCCAACGATCCCAGTGGCATCAGGCTTGGGTCGCCCACCCTGACTTCAAGGGGCATGAAAGCAAAGCAAATGAAAGAAATAGCAGCGTTGATTGATGTAACAATCAAACATCGTTTCAATAGCAGTCAGCTTGAAAAGGTAAAACGCAGGGTTGCAGATTTGTGCCTGGAGTTCCCTGCATATTAATATTAGATTGGAGTTGGTAGAAATGGAACAGGTTGTTGTTGTTGATCATCCTTTAGTCCTGCATAAGCTGGCCCAGTGCCGCAGTGTGGAAACAGAAACCTGGCAGTTTCGCGGGCTGGTTGAGGATATAACAGCTCACTTGTTATATGAAGCTGTGCGGGATATTGAAACAAAGGAGATAGACCTGGTCACCCCTGTCGGCCCAGGTAAAGGAAAAGCTATTAGTAAGCCGGAGCCAGTATTTGTAGCGGTTTTAAGGGCCGGCCTTGGAATGATGCCAGGCGCGCTGCGGGTTTTCCCTTATGCCAGGGCAGGGCATATCGGTCTTTACCGGGACCATGATACTCAATTGCCTGTTCAGTATTATAATAATCTGCCTCCAGATATCAATGATGTGGATTGCTTTTTACTGGAGCCTATGCTGGCAACCGGCGGTTCGGCCGTACATGCTCTGAGGCTGCTGAAGGAAGCAGGTGTTCGTAAAGTTAAGCTGCTCAGCCTGATTGCTGCTCCCGAAGGTATTAAAGCTATTACAGAGAGCCATCCCGATGTAAAAATTTACCTTGCTTCTGTTGATGAGAAATTAAACGAAAAAGCTTATATAGTACCCGGGTTGGGTGATGCTGGCGACAGGCTTTTCGGGACCGCTTAAAAGAATAGAGGTGTAAGTTTTATTGGACCGGCCTGACTGGAATCAGTATTTCATGGAAATAGCTTCAGTGGTTGCAACCCGTTCAACCTGTATGAGACGCCAGGGGGGAGCTTTACTGGTGATGGATAAACGGATTTTATCAACAGGTTATAATGGCACACCTTCCGGGTTAAGCCATTGTCGGGAGGTTGGCTGTCTGCGGGAACAGTTAAATGTTCCTTCCGGAGAAAGGCACGAGCTGTGCCGTGGTCTGCATGCGGAACAAAACGCCATTATCCAGGCGGCAATCCATGGAGTGGCTATTAAGGGATCAATCTTATACTGCACGCACTACCCCTGCGCGGTATGTGCAAAAATGCTTATTAATGCCGGAGTATGTTCTCTCATTCTTAAAGATAATTATCCTGACAACCTGGCAAAAGAATTTTTCTCTGACGCTGGAATCAAAGTTAATTTTGTAGTATAATATTGCGTGACTGTTATTCGAGATGTACACAAATTGTCTGATTAGTTGAGCATTATGCTTGGTTGGTGCAAATAGATATAGGTACAGGTGGTGATGGTTGTTGACAGTAGAGCTGGTCAAAACTATTAAGGATGCAGAAAACAAGGCTGATTCTCTGATCCGCGATGCTCAGCAGGAAGCGCGTAAAATGCAGAAAGAAGCAGAAGCCAATGCGGAATCAATCATTCAGGATGCTGCTACAAAAGCTGAAGAAAACGCCAAAGAGCTTGTTGAAAAAGCGGAGAAGGAAGCCAGGGCTGAAGCAGAGCCCCTGACAAGAGAAAAGCGGGAAGAGATTGAACGTTTGAAAGAAGATGCTTCTCGCCGCCTGCCTGAAGCGATTGAAATGCTTAAAGATAAGGTTGTGAAAACCGATGCCGATAATTGAGATGAAGAAAGTTTTTCTTCTGGGGCACCGGCAGGAAAGGGAGAATATCTTTAATGTACTGCATGATCTTGGCAGCCTGGAGATGCTGGACATAAAAAGCAGTGAAGCCTGGGATGATTTTGAAGCCCTGGTTGAACCTGAGCATGCCGGCGAAGCTTTATCAGAAACAGAAGCTGCCCTGAGTGAGCTGCGCTACTGCCTTGATTTTTTGCAGAGATACTATCCAGTCAAAAAAAGCTTTGTCGAGCAGTTTACCGGAGGCAAGCTTGATTTGAGTGAAAGCGACTTCAAAGATTATATTGCCCGGCTAGATCAGGTCCGGGAAGTGTATGATTCATGCCACGGTGCAGAAGAAAAAATGGCGCGTATCCGCAATGAAGAAACCCAGACAAAAAATTTAATCGAAGAGCTTGAGCCCTGGTCGGATCTTTCAGTCCCCCTGGAAGAATTAGGCCGAGGCAGCTTTACAATTATGGGCCTTTATACTGTGCCCGTTGATAACCTGGGGTCACTGCAGGCCTCTCTTACAGAAAAAGCTCCAAACCATTACTTTGACCAGATATCTTCTGGTACTGATTACGTATATTTCTTTTTTGCCGGACTGACCGAGGAAGAGCAGGACAGGCAGGAGATTTTTAAGGAAAACACCGTATCAGCGGTTTCATTTTCCGACATGACCGGTACTGCCTCCGAAAATATTGAAAGGCAATATAAAAAAGCCGAAGAACTGAAATCAGAGAGAGAAACAGTGCTTAAAGAAATTGAGGCACTGCTAGAACATCGGCCAATGTTAATGGCCTGTTATGATTACATTTCTAATGAAGTGCAAAAACATGAGGCTGTAACCTACCTGGCCCGCACAGAAAACAGTTTTCTTTTGGAAGGCTGGATTCCTGCTCCTGGTTTGTCAGATATCGAGCAGGCCGTCGAGGAGAAGACTGAAACAGCTGTTTTAACATCAAGAGATCCTGAACCCGGTGAGAATGTACCGGTTCTTTTGCACAACCAGGGTCCCGTGGAAGCATATGAAGTAGTAACAAAGCTTTACAGCACTCCCAAGCGCAGTGAAATCGATCCCACACCATACATGGCCCCGTTTTTCTTTGTATTTTTTGGTATTTGTCTTTCCGATGCCGGTTACGGTATTATTCTTTCCCTGATGGCAATTTATGTTTCCCGTAAGTTAAAACTTGAAGGTATGGGTAAGCAGCTGATCTACTTGCTGTTTCTTGGCGGTATATCAGCGTTTATTTTTGGTATCCTTTTCGGCGGCTATTTTGGCGACCTGATCAAACTGCCGCCACTCTGGTTTAACCCACTTGATGAACCGATGCGCATGCTTTTCTACTGCTTTGGTATCGGTTTGTTCCATGTTTATTTCGGTATGGCGGTGCAGGCTTACAGGAATATAAAAGCGGGGCAGCCCATGAGCGCTGTATACGACCAGGGTTTCTGGTTTATATTTCTGAACGGCCTGATTATGATGATGGCCCTTCCGGAACTGGCTTCTGTGGGGCAGTGGCTGGCGGTTGCCGGAGGCGCAGGCCTGGTCCTTTCGCAGGGTAGGCATCAAAGCGGGATTGTCATGAAATTTATGAGTGGTCTGCTTAGCTTATATAATATAACCGGTTACCTGAGCGATGTGCTTTCATACTCTCGTTTGCTGGCCCTGGGCCTAGCCAGTATCGTTATTGCAACAGCTATTAACGCAATGAGTGAGATGGTTGGCGGAACCATTATCGGGTCAGTAATTATGGTCCTGGTCCTGCTGGGTGGACATGCTTTTAATATTATCATCAGCACCCTTAGTTCTTATGTGCATACCAGCCGTTTACAGTACATTGAGTTTTTCAGCAAGTTTTTTGAAGGCGGAGGCAAGGCATTTAAACCCTTCCGGGCTCAAACCAGTTATGTTGATATAACTAAATCTGAGAGCAATTAAGGTTAAACGGGTTTCAGGATTCGGAAGTCAGGAGTCAGAAGCGAAGTAGTAACAGACAAAGCAATTAATTCAGCAAATAATATTGCAAAAACATGTTTAATTAGTAATAAGATTTTTAGCAATATTTACAGCTAAAGATGCTTGCAACAACAAGCTGATTCTGAATCCTGACCTTTGAGTCCTGAATCCTGATAAATGAAATGAGTTGAACAAAAAAGGGAGGCTTTATCAAAATGACAGGAACTGAAATTGCGCTTATAGGGGCTGCTTTGGCAGTTGGCCTGGCCGGAATAGGTTCGGCGATTGGTGTAGGTATCGTTGGTCAAAGCGCATCCGGCTTAGTTACAGAAGACCCCGATAAATTCGGGCAAACCCTTCTTTTGCAGGCCTTACCCGGAACCCAGGGTATTTACGGGTTACTGGCTGGCTTTATCATTATGCAGAATATCGGTATTATCGGAGATGAACTCCTGGTATTGACTGTTCCCCAGGGCTATGCTTTTTTAATGGCTTCGATACCGATTGCCATAGTTGGCCTGGTCTCCGGTATTTATCAGGGCAGAGTTTCTGCTTCAGCCGTAGGCCTAGTTGCCAAGAGGCCTGAAGAATTAGGTAAAGGTATTGTTTACGCGGTTATGGTTGAAACCTATGCTGTGCTGGCCTTGCTGGCCACAATCATGCTGCTCTTTGGTATACCTCTATAAAAGGAGTGAGTAGTGTGAAAGAGGGAGCAGAAAGGATTGTCCGGCGAATCATGGATGATGCAGAAACACAGGCTGAATCCATAAGAAAAGAAGCTGCCGAAAAGGCCGAAGCTGTTAAGGCGGAAGCCAGAAAAAAGGCAGAGCGCAGAGAAGAGCATATTATAGAGCAGTCTAAAAAAGAAGCTGAAGAGCAAAAAAGGCTTATTATTGGTGTTGCTCAGCTTGAAGCACGAAAAGAAATGCTGGCAGCCAAGCAGGAATTAATCAGTGAGGCTTTTGATAAAACCCTTGAAGAACTGGTTACCCTGGATGATGAAAAGTATCTTTCTATTATTAAAAAGTTGCTGCTCAACCTTGCTGAAAAAGGAACTGAAAGTGTTTACTGTTCTGCCGCAGATTTAAAGCGTATACCAGATAGTTTTTGGCAGGAAGTAAACCAGGAGCTTGCCGGGCAGGGCAAAAAAGGTGAATTGACACCTTCCCCGGAGCCTCGGGAAATAAAAGGCGGGTTTGTGCTCCAGGCCGACGGAATGGAAATAAATTGTTCTTTTGAAGCATTGCTGGCGATGAAAAGAGATGAACTGGAACCTGAAGTAGCAGCAGTGCTCTTCAAATAATCGGAAGGCTTTCCTCCAGGAAAGGAGAGCAAATAGTAGATGTCCATTGATGATACAATTTATGCTTATGCTGTAGGGCGCATCCGTGCCCTGGAAACGCGCCTTGTTGATCGGGCTCGTTTAGAACGTATGATTGATGCCTCTTCTGCTGAAGAAGCATTAAAAGTTCTTGCCGAATCTGACTACGCTAATGCAATAGCCGAATTAACCGATGTCCACGATTTTGAATCTATTTTAGCGGCAGAGCTGAAAAATACTTTTGATTTAATCTTTGATATTTCACCAAGGCCGGAGTTAATTTCAATCATGGCCTTACGTTATGATGTCCATAACCTGAAAGTGCTCTTTAAGGCAAAATATTTAGGTGTTAAAAGTGACCTGCTTATGCTGGTTGGATCACTAGACCTGGACAAAATGGAGTATGCGGTATCAGAAGACGATTACCTTGATCTACCACCGATGCTGCGTCAGGCTGCTGAAGGTATTAGTGAAGATTTTCTGCTTAATCGCGACCCCCAGGTCATCGACCTGTACTTAGATCGAGTTCTTTATGATCAGCTGGTTACTTCAGCGAGGGAAAACGGATCCAAATTTCTTGAAGGATTGTTTGTCAGGCAGATAGATTTAACTAATCTGAGATCACTGGTCCGGGTAAAAAGAATGGGCCTGGACCGGGAGCTTTTAACGAAAATTTTTCTACCCCACGGCTCAATTCAGCTTGACCGTCTGACTGCCATGCTGGATGAGCCCCTGGAATCCCTTATTACTATGCTATCCATGAGCGACTACGCAGATTTGGCTGCAGAGGGAGTCAGGGATTGGATTGACAAAGGAACGGCATCCCGCCTGGAAAAGCTATCTGATGACTATATTACAGCCTACTTGAAACCCAGCAAATGGACTCCATTTGGGCTGGAGCCGCTGATTGGCTATCTCTGGGCAAAAGAGATTTAGATAAAAAATATACGCTTAGTCTTGGTTGGTAAAATTAACAAACTGCCTGCTGAGGCGATCAGGGAGCGAATTCGCGATGTCTACATATAAGATAGCTGTTATTGGAGATAAAGACTCAATCCTTGGTTTTAAGACCATAGGTGTTGATACTTTTTCCGTGACAAGCAGTGAAGCTGCCCTTAAAGCTTTGAAGCAGCTGGTATCAGATAACTACGGGGTGATCTTTATAACTGAAGAGCTGGCCCGGGAGCTGGAAGATATTATAGCAGATTTGCAAAAACGTTATCTTCCTGCAGTGGTTTTAATCCCGAACAGCAAAGGCACCCTTGGTATTGGGATAGAGCAAATCAAAAAGAATGTTGAAAAAGCGATCGGCGCAGATATTCTTTTTAGGAAAGAAGGTTGATAACTTGGATGTTGGCGTTGGCAGGATTACTAAAGTTTCCGGCCCCCTTGTTGTAGCGGATAATATGGATGACGCCCGGATGTATGATATGGTCCGGGTTAGCGATGCCCGCCTGTTAGGAGAAATTATTGAACTGCACGGTGATCGGGCATCAATACAGGTTTACGAGGAGACAGGAGGTCTGGGTCCGGGTGAACCGGTGTACACAACCGGAGATCCACTTAGTGTTGAGCTGGGTCCCGGTTTGATTGAAGCAATTTTTGACGGTGTTCAGCGTCCGCTGGACTCAATCAGGGAACAAGTTGGTGATTATATCACCCGTGGCGTAGAAGTTCCACCGCTCGATCTTGAAAAGAAATGGGACTTTGTTCCTAAAGTAGAAGAAGGGCACCAGGTTGAACCGGGCGATATTATCGGGACTGTACAGGAAACGACCCTGGTGGAGCACCGGATCATGATTCCGCCTGATTGTGCTGCCGGTAAAATTAAAGAAATTAAAAGCGGAGAGCATACAATTGAAGATGTAATAGCCCGTGTTGAAACTGAGAGCGGCACTGTTGATGTGAAAATGAAACAGCGCTGGCCGATTCGTAGAGGACGGCCATATAAGGAGAAGATGGGCCCACACCTTCCAATGATTACAGGGCAGCGGATTATCGACACTTTCTTCCCCGTTGCAAAAGGTGGAACAGCTTGCATTCCCGGACCGTTCGGCAGCGGTAAAACAGTAACCCAGCACCAGCTGGCCAAGTGGGCTGATGCTGAAATAGTTGTATATATTGGCTGCGGAGAACGTGGTAATGAAATGACTGACGTTCTTTTGGAATTCCCCGAGCTGAAGGATCCTAAATCGGGTGAGCCCTTAATGAAACGTACGGTTCTCATCGCCAATACTTCAAACATGCCGGTTGCAGCACGGGAAGCATCTATTTATACCGGTATCACTATAGCTGAATATTTCCGAGACATGGGCTACAGTGTTGCCCTGATGGCGGATTCAACCTCACGCTGGGCGGAAGCACTGCGTGAAATGTCCGGAAGGTTGGAAGAAATGCCCGGTGAAGAAGGATATCCGGCTTACCTGGGTTCCCGTCTGGCTGACTTTTATGAGCGCTCCGGCAGAACAGTCTGTCTGAGCAGCGACGAAAGAGAAGGCGCCCTTACTGTAGTTGGCGCAGTATCTCCCCCGGGTGGTGACCTTTCAGAGCCGGTTTCCCAGGCGACCCTGCGTATCGTTAAGGTCTTCTGGGGCCTGGATGCTTCGTTGGCCTATCGCCGCCACTTCCCGGCGATTAACTGGCTGCTCAGTTATTCGCTTTACCTTGACAATGTTGCTTCTTATTTTCGTGACACTGTCGGGGAGCAGTGGAATGATATGCGGCGTGAAGCGATGCGTCTCCTCCAGGAAGAATCGGAACTGGAAGAGATCGTCCGGCTGGTCGGGGTTGATGCCCTGTCAGCCAGGGAAAGGTTAACCCTTGAAACCGCCAAGTCACTGCGGGAGGATTTTCTGCACCAGAATGCAATGCACGATGTGGATACTTACAGCTCCCTGAAAAAGCAGTTTACCATGATCGACCTGATCTTAACTTTCCATCATCAGGCGCTGGCCTTAATTGAAAAAGAGGAAATTGATCTTGACCTTGAAAAGCTGTTTTCGCTCCCGGTACGGGAAAGGGTTGCGCGGGCCCGTTATGTGCCCGAGGATGAGCTTAAGGAACTTGACGGCATCAAAACCGAAATTAAAGAGCAGATTTCCTCATTAACCGGTGAAGGAGGAGATGAGGATGCTTAAAGAATATAAATCAATTGTTGATGTTGCCGGCCCGTTGATGCTGGTCGAAAATGTAGAAGGAATTAAGTATGGTGAACTTACTGAAATTGAGATGCCCGGTGGGGAAGTTCGCCGCGGGCAGGTCCTGGAAGTTGACCGGGATAAAGCGCTGGTCCAGGTATTTGAAGGATCTACGGGGATTAATATCGGCTCGGCGAAAGTTCGTTTCTTAGGAAAATCAATTGAACTGCCGGTTTCGATGGATATGCTGGGCCGGGTTTTTAGTGGATTGGGTCAGCCCCGTGACAAGGGACCAAAGATTATCCCGGAAGAGAGACTCAATATTGAAGGCTTTCCGATTAACCCCTATGCCCGTGACTATCCTTCCGAGTTTATCCAGACCGGTGTTTCAGCGATAGATGGCATGAACACCATGGTGCGGGGGCAAAAGCTGCCAATTTTCTCCAGCGCCGGGCTGCCCCATTCCAGGCTGGCCGCACAGATCGCCCGCCAGTCCAAAGTGCTCGGAACTGAATCCAGTTTTGCGGTTGTTTTTGCTGCCATGGGTATTACTTTTGAAGAGGCCGACTATTTCATCAGCGACTTCCGCAAAACAGGTGCGATTGAACGTTCGATTCTGTTCATTAACCTTGCTGATGACCCGGCAATTGAGCGTATTGCTACGCCACGTATGGCGTTGACTGCTGCTGAATACCTGGCTTATGAAAAAGATATGCATGTTCTGGTTATCCTGACTGACCTTACAAACTACGCAGAAGCCCTGCGGGAAATATCAGCTGCTCGTAAAGAGGTGCCGGGGCGCCGTGGTTATCCCGGATATCTATATACCGACCTTTCCTCCATTTACGAAAGGGCGGGCAGGATAGAAGGACGGGAAGGTTCAATTACCCAGCTGCCTATCCTCACTATGCCCGAAAATGATAAAACCCACCCGATTCCAGACCTGACAGGCTATATTACTGAAGGTCAGATTATTTTAAGCCAGGAGTTACATCGCAAGGGTTTATACCCACCGATCGATGTGCTGCCATCACTTTCCAGGCTTAAAGATAAGGGGATTGGAGAGGGAAAAACCAGGGAAGACCATGCCGACACCATGAACCAGCTTTATGCTGCTTATGCACGCGGTAAGGAAGCCAAGGAACTGGCTGCTATTCTCGGTGAGGCTGCCCTCTCTGAAGCGGATAAGAAATTTTCCCGGTTTGCCGATGAATTTGAAAACCGCTATGTGACCCAGGGTGAAGAAGAGGATCGTAATATTGAAGATAGCTTGAAGCTTGCCTGGGAAATGTTAGCTTTACTTCCCAGAACCGAATTGAAGCGTGTTAGCGACGAAAACCTCGAGAAGTACCTGCCACAGCAGCAGGAGGAGGCTTAGGTCATGGAAATACGGGTCAATCCAACCCGCATGGAGCTTAACCGCCTGAAAAGAAGATTGAAAATGGCGGAGCGGGGCCATAAACTACTCAAAGACAAAAGGGACGAGTTGATCCGCCAGTTTATAATCCTGGTTCGGAAAAACAAGGACCTGCGTGAGCACATGGAGGAAGAACTAACCGGCGCATTTTCCAAGTTTTTACTGGCCCGGGCGGTAATGCCAGAAGAAAACCTTGAAGAAGCCCTGATGTATCCGACTAAGAAGCTCAGTTTGGATATCAGCAAGGAAAATATCATGAGTGTTTATGCTCCAAAGTTTCACTGGGCAGAAGAGGAATCGGGCGGAGACGGAGAGAGCAGTATTTACCCATATGGTTTTGCAGATACTTCTGCTGAACTGGATACTTCTATCGAAACACTATCTGAAATATTACCCAAGCTGATGGAGTTGGCGGAGGTAGAGAAATCGGTTCAGCTTTTGGCTGAAGAAATTGAGAAAACCCGCCGCCGGGTTAATGCTCTCGAACATGTCCTGATTCCTAAGCTTGAAGATACAATAAAATATATTACTATGAAGCTGGAAGAAAATGAACGTGGTGCATTAACCCGCCTGATGAAGATCAAGGATGTTGTCCGGGCGAAAATGTAGTGGCCATGTATAGCTATCCAGGTAATATTCATATTCACAGTCATTATTCTGACGGCAGCGGAAGCATTGAGGAGATTATATCTGATGCAGCCGCTGCCGATCTTAGTTATGTCATAGTTGCTGATCACGAGACCCTGGCCGGATTGCCTGAAGAATCAATCCGCCGGGGAGTTGTGCTCCTGGTGGGGACAGAGTTAAACCGAAATAAATGCCACTACCTGGCTCTTGGTCTGAATAAAATGATTCCTTCCAATGAAACAGAGCCTCAACAGGTTATTGACCAGGTTAGTGCTGCCGGTGGAACCGGCTTTTTGGCCCATCCATTTGAGAAAGGCTCCCCTTACCTGGAAAAGGGAAAAGCCTATCCCTGGAACAGCTGGCCTGTTTTCAACTTTAACGGTATGGAAATATGGAATTATACATCGCACTGGCGGGGTAGGCATCCCTCACCCTTTAAAACATTGTACTGGTTTTTTCTGGACCGTAAAGGGGCAATGAACGGCCCTTCCCCGGAACTGCTTCGTTTATGGGACTGCTATAACTTACACCATGGCCTCACTGTTGGTATTGGCAGCAGTGACGCACATGCCTACCCTTATAAGTTTGGCCCCTTTAGGGTAGTAGTCTTCCCCTATAATTATTTATTTAAAACAATAAACACTTATATCGTCTTAAAGGAAGAGCTGAGCAAAGAGCTTAAAAGGGCCAGGCAGCAAATACTTGGGGCCTTAAAAAGTGGCTGCTGTTATTTTTCATTTGATAGTTTGCATCAGGGCAGCGATTTTTCCTTCTACGCAAATACTAATCAAGGGCAGGTTTACATGGGCGGTGAAACAGGCAGTATTGAAAACCTGGAGCTGCATGTGAACTCTCCGGCAAAAAGGTCGCAAATCCGCCTGATTTATAACAGCAGGTTACTGGAAACGGCAAATGATCAAAGTGCAGTTTTCAGACCTTCTAAACCTGGAGTATATAGGGTAGAAGTTTACTATCGCCCGTTACTGCGCTGTCCCCGGCCCTGGATTTACTCGAACCCGATCTTTGTTAAACCGCCTGCAGCAGTAAACGATTGAAAAATTAACTGCTCAGTCTCAACGGCATTTCCATGCCTGCAGCTTATGCTCGCTTCAGTTTTTTTTAAGCAGGCCGGGTAGTACAAAGCAATAGAGGCTGAGTTGTAACGAAAAACTATTAATGTCCCCTGTTTGCAGGTGCTTAGCCCCGGGCAGCGTTAAGATCCCTGTTTTAATCACCTTAATAAATGATATAATAAACTCATGTAAAATATAGATGCCAAAATTTTAAGGTAATAAGGAGGATGTTATATGTTAAAAGTAGGAATTAATGGTTTCGGTAGGATCGGCAGGTCAACCTTGCGAGCTTCTCTTAATAACGAGAAAGTAAAAGTGGTTGCAGTTAATGATCTTTCCGACGGGGAGTCCCTTGCACACTTGCTAAAATACGATTCCGTTTACGGGATACTTGATGCTGAATTAAAAACCGATGATCAGGGGTTCTTAATTGACGGCGACAGGGTCAGGGTTTTTTCAGAGCGTGAACCGGCCAAAATACCCTGGAAAGATGCCGGAGTTGATGTGGTAATTGAAGCAACCGGTATTTTCACCAAGCGTGATGCAGCGGCAGCACACCTTGAAGCCGGGGCAAAAAGGGTTATAATATCAGCACCCGCAGCGGTGGATGAAGTGTTTGTTCTTGGCGTAAATGAACATAAATATGATCCTGACAAGCATTTTGTAATTTCCAATGCCTCGTGTACAACAAATGCTCTGGCACCATTGGCTAAAGTGCTGCATGAAAACTTTGGTTTACAAAAGGGATTAATGAATACGACCCATGCTTATACCAACGACCAAAACCTGCATGATTTCCCCCATAAGGATCCCCGCCGGGCCAGGGCTGCTGCCCTATCCTTGATCCCAACCTCAACCGGGGCAGCCAAGACCGTGGGTGAAGTTATTCCTGAGTTAAAAGGAAAAATTGATGGGTTTGCCATCAGGGAACCGACCCCGACTGTATCACTGGTAGATTTTGTTTCAGTATTGGAAAAGAACGTCACAGCGGAAGATGTTAATGCAGCTTTCAAGAAAGCTGCCGAAGGCTCACCATACCTGGCATACAGTGAAGAGCCGCTTGTCTCGATTGATTACCAGGGAAATCCCTATTCATCAACACTCGATGCTCAGTCGACTATGGTGGTCGAGGACAATATGGTTCGTATCGTGGCCTGGTATGACAACGAGTGGGGTTATTCCTGCCGGTTGATTGACCTGGCAGCGATGATTGCTGAAAAGTAGTTCTCCGCAGGAGGTGCTTGAGTGAAAGTAAATCGAAGCATTGAAGAAATTAATAGTAAAATTAAATCCGGAAAAGCAGTGGTTTTAACAGCTGAAGAGATCATCGGGGTTGTAGAGGAAAAAGGCACCGTTAAGGCAGCAGAAGAAGTTGATGTTGTAACCACCGGAACTTTCGGGCCGATGTGCTCTTCTGGTGTTTTCCTGAACCTGGGTCATCCGCAGCCGCGGATGAAGTTAGGTGAAGTATACTTAAATGATGTTGCCGCCTATGCCGGGATAGCGGCGGTCGATTTATACCTGGGGGCCACGGCCCTTCCCCTAACTGATCCCACCAACTTAAAGTATCCCGGAGATTTTATCTATGGTGGAGGTCATGTTATAGAAGATCTTGTGGCCGGCAAAGATATCCGTCTTGAAGCTACTTCTTATGGAACTGATTGTTACCCGTTGAAGAAAATTGAAACCAGCTTCCGGCTCGATGAAATAAACGAAGCGATACTTTATAATCCCCGCAATGCATACCAAAACTATAACGTAGCCGTTAATCTCGGCGAGAAGACAATCTACACCTATATGGGAATATTAAAGCCTAACCTGGGCAACGCAAATTACAGTTCGGCCGGGCAGTTAAGCCCGCTCTTTAATGACCCCCTGTTAAAAACGATTGGCATGGGCACCCGTATTTTTCTCGGTGGCGGAATCGGTTACGTGGCCTGGCACGGCACACAGCATAACCCGTCTGCCAGGCGCGATCAGAACGGCCTTCCGGAAGGACCGGCCGCCACACTGGCTTTAACGGGCGACCTCAAGCAAATGCAGCCGCGCTGGTTAAGAGGTCTGAGCTATCTTGGTTACGGAGCAACGATGCAGGTGGGTGTCGGAATTCCCATACCAATTCTCAATGAAGAAATTATGGGTTACTGCGCTGTGCGTGATGAAGATATAAAAGCGCCGGTAGTTGATTACGAAAAAGGTTACCCACAAAGGGAAAGCGGCAATCTGGGGCTGGTCACTTATGCTGAGTTGAAGAGCGGTTCCATAACCGTAGACGGTAAGAAGGTGCCAACTGCATCATTATCCAGCTATGCCGGCGCACGCGAAATAGCGGCAACCCTGAAGGAGTGGATTGGCACAGGAGAATTCACCTTAACAGAACCTGCTATCAACCTGCCTTCGGCAGATGCCGGGATATCCCTGAAACCGATGCCCCGGCGTGATCCGGACAACGGGGAGGGTAAATTATGATTAAACAAAAGATTGTTTTGCGCTTCCCGCCGCACATAGTGGAACAGCCTACAATTTATCATTTGATTAAAGATTTTGATCTGATGGTTAATATTTTAAGGGCGGACATTAATCCTAAAAAAGAAGGCCGCCTGATGATGGAATTAAGCGGCAGTGAAGCTAATTATCAGCGCGCTGTGGAATGGTTAAATGAACAGGGTTTACAAATATTAAACCTGGAGCAGCAGATTATCTGGCGTTCAGATCTATGTACTCACTGTGGTGCCTGCACGGTGATCTGCCCGACTGAGGCGCTTATGTTCGAGCGGCCCGAAATGAAAGTGCACTTTGCAGAAGAAAAGTGTATTGTCTGTGAACTTTGTTTGCGGGCTTGCCCGGCCAGGGCCATGGAAACCCTTGTTGAGAATGCAAATTTTCAATAATGAGCAGCAAACGCATTTATCGCAGCACTGCTGATGGAATAAGGCTGAAGTCTTTTCCTGTTACGGTTAAAGAAACAGACTTATGGGTAGCTGTAAGCAGTAACTCATATTATGAACAACTGCCTGGAGAAACGGAACAGCTGGTCTGGCAAAAACGCCTGATCCTGGAGGCTTACCTGGAGCATAATCCTGACTTTGCCAAATCTTTTGAGCCTTTCCTGCTGCAGGCAGCAGCGCCCGATATAATTGGGAGTATGGTCAAGGCCGGCAATTTGGCCGGTGTAGGTCCGATGGCAGCAGTAGCCGGTATGATTGCTGAGGAAGCAGGTAAACACCTGCTGCAAAAATCACCTGAAGTAATTGTTGAAAATGGCGGAGATATATTTTTAAAAGTAGTCAAGCCGGTCAATATAGGTATATATGCGGGCAGTTCACCATTAAGTGGAAAACTGGCCCTGCAAATTAATCCGCTTCAAACTCCTCTTGGTGTTTGTACCTCTTCGGGAACGGTTGGCCCTTCCCACAGCATGGGCAGGGCCGATGCAGCGGTAGTAGTTTCAGAATCCTGTGCCCTGGCAGATGCTGCAGCAACGGCCATGGGTAACATTGTCCAAAGTCCTGAGGATCTACAGGCCGCATTGGAGTTTGCAAAAAATATCAAAGGTGTTTCCGGGGCGCTGGTTATATGTTCAGACCATGTTGCAGCCTGGGGTGATATTGAGCTGCAAAAAGTTTCCCCAAAAAAAGCATAGTTCGAAATTTCAGCTGACAGGAGGATTTTAAGATGCCCTTACTACCTTATAAAAATTTTAAGCCTGAA
>PXBM01000036.1 GCA_003566935.1 Syntrophomonadaceae bacterium
CATCAGGGAGGAAACCATGAGCAGATCTGCTAGGCGTAAAGCAAAAAAACAAAAAAAGTTTAATTATTTACACCTTTTTTTCGGTGCTTTGCTGGTTGTGGCTGTATCGGCCACCCTAGTATTAATAACCGACAGTTTTGGTTTTGCTTCTCAACTTCGCAGAATTATTAATTCCGACGACACTGACATTGAAATAATTGATTCAGATGGTATAACCCTAATAGAGGGCAATTATACGATCGATACTGCTGGTGAGAGACTTGAAGATGCTCGCATCAAAGGAGATCTTTATCTTGCTTCCGGAATCGGCAGCGGCAGTGTTGATCTGATCAATGTTACCGTAGAAGGCTCTGTCCTTGTACAGGGCGGTGGCATGAACACGATTTTTATGAAAGACTGTTATTTCAAAGAAGTAAAGTTAAACCGGCCTGAAGGCAAGGTAAGAATGGTTGCTTCAGGTGATTCAGTTATCTATAAGGTATCTCTAGAAACCGGTGCAAGACTGGTTGAAAATTTGTCTGATAACGCGGAAGGCTTTCGCCTGGTTGAAGTGATCACCTCGGAAAAAGCCGAGCTTTCAGGTACATTTAATGCGGTTCATATATCAATGGAAGATGCAAACGTAGAGATTGAAAGTGATTCTTTAGATGAGTTTGTTGTAACCAGGAATGGTGCCGGAGCACTTGTCAATCATCCCGACGGGATGATTATCAAAAGCCTTTACCTGGACGGGCCGGCTTACATGACAGGCTGGGCAGGGGTTGATATTGCATACCTGGCTGCCTCAGGCGACACAGACTTAAACGGCAATTATACCCAGGCTGTTATCACCTCCGAAGCGGGTAACTATGATCTACTTGAAGGGTCTACTTTTGCCGAGATGACGGTGGAAAAAGAAGCTCTTAATAACACTTTAAATTTGGAACCCGATGTAACAATAGCTTTACTTGAATTAAAGGAAGCGGTGCAGGTCAAAGGTGAAGGCACTATAGAAAAGGTTGTAATCGACGCACCTGGTACAACAATGGAGCAAATTCCCCTTGAAATAGAATTTTTAAGCGAAGTAAGCGTGATCATAGATGAACATGAAATTACGAGCCAGGAAATGCTGCAGGCTTTAATCGATTACGGAGATCCCCACTATGAGGACACTCCCGCTCCCGCTCCTGCTCCGGAACCGGAACCTGAACCTGATCCGGAGCCCGAACCGGAACTTGAACCGGAGCCCGAACCGGAACCGGAGCCCGAACCGGAACCGGAGCCCGAACCGGAACCTGAACCCGAACAATCAGATGCGGATTTAATAAAAGACTTTGTTGTCGGTGAACTTACCGTTGGCAAGAAGGTTGTAGTGATCATTCTAAATGTTGATAATCAACAGGACTACTCTGTTTTAGTAGGTGATAGTGAACTTGAGTACAGTCAAACTGTTGGCGGATTCAGGGGCGAAGTTGATGAAAGTGATGCCAAAATAGAAAACGTAAGCATCATCAGACCTTAATAATTGTTTTTCCGGAGGTGTACCATTGCCTGAGATATCTGTAAGAATAAAAAATAGCAAATTACCTGTTATAGCGGCAGCTATGATCATGGTTATAGTTATGAGTTTGCCTGCTTTTGCGCAACCCATAGCAGGATTTGTCGCTAAAAATGAAAATGGGGATCTTTATGAATACAGCTATGATGATCTGATTGATTCCTATGCACTGGCCATGCTGGGCTCACCAGATGGCTTTTACGAGGATTTTGCTGAAAAGAAAACTTACGCAATCTTACTTAAAACCGGAAATTACATTGATTATAAAGATCTTCTTGATCGTTATGCTATGGCGCTGGTCAGCGGTGAAAAATTTGACCTGGAAAAGTATGCGGAAACCGGAGAGGCAAAAATTGCCCCTATGCCTGCTACGATAAAAGCTGTTAAGCTCAGTTCTGGGCAGATTGAATTTAATACCAAGCGGATATCAGCCATCTCTGAAATTATCGAAATAGATCCTGACTATAGGCCGCCTGGAACCAAAACGGCCATGGCCGGGCCGGCCAAAGTAACTGCAGACCAAGCCCGGAAGTGGGCTGAGAGCCACGGGGCCCACAAAAGCTTTATCGATATAGCCGAGCTTTACTGGAAATATGGTGAAGAGACCAGTATCAGGCCGGAATTGTTGTATGCCCAGGCTGCCATTGAAACAAGATTTGGCAAATTTAGTGCAGCACTATCTGCTGAAGCCAATAACTGGGGAGGCATAAGGGTTGCTGATCCCTCAAATGAAAACAGCGATAACTACGAAACTTTCACCAATAAGCAGGATGGGGTAAGGGCACACTTTAACCATCTATGCGCCTATATTGGTTTTGATCCAGTTGGTGAACCTCACGACCGATACCATGTGGTAAAACAACAATCATGGGCAGGAAGCATTCTCTATGTGGAAGATTTGAGTGGAAAGTGGACCACCTCGAAAGATTATCATACCTATGTATTATTTGCCATTGATCAGATGCAAAAGATTGAAGTTGAAGAAGAAGAGATAGAATCGGAGCCAAATACTGTTCGGATCGAAGATGAAAATAATCAAGGTAATAACGGTAATGAAGAAGCAAATTCAGGTAACGACAACAGCAATGAAGAAAATTCTGATCAGGATAACGAAAAAGAACGGTCCGACTCAGATTCCGGTGGTAACTCTGATAAGGAAAACCTTGAAAACAATCCGGCTGAAAAACACGTGGTTGTCGATGTTAATATCCTTCATCTAAGGGAAGGTCCGAGCACAGACGATGAAATACTGGAGCGTCTGCCGCTGGGGACAGTACTCGTTGTTACAGGGAACCAGGCTGAGTGGTTAAGTGTCATAGTACCAGGTGGCGAAAAAGGATGGGTCCACGGGGATTACGTGATCCTACTGGACTCCAGTTCGACAAAAGATGTTTTAAAAGGAAAAATCATTGCGGTAGATCCCGGTCACGGCGGAGCAGACCCTGGTGCTATCGGGTACAGCGGCTTAAAGGAAAAGGAAGTGAACCTGACAACAGCATTGGAATTATCCAGGTTGTTGAAAGCTGCGGGTGCTGAAGTAGTTCTTACCAGGACAGGAGATCAGACTGTTAATAACTTGAGAAGGGTTAACCTGGCCAATGACTCCGGCGCGGACTTGTATGTAAGTATACACGCTAATGCTTATTCAAAAAACGAATCAAACGGCACCGAGACATTTTACTACTCAAACAGCAACAACAGCAGTGAAAGCCGTTTTCTGGCAGGCTTACTTCAGAAAGAACTGGTAGATGTTCTGCGTTTACGGGACCGGGGAGTAAAGACTAACAGTTTTTATGTTCTGAAAAATACTGATATGCCTGCAGCGCTTGTAGAGATGGCATTTTTAACCAACCCGGAAGAAGAAAAAATGTTGAGGGATGAAAAAGTGCTTCACTCGGCTGCGGAAGCTTTGTACAGGGGAATAGTAGAATTTTTTACTTATAACCGGTAACTTATACCAATTATAGAAAAGATATTAAAGATAAACAGTAAAAATGTTGAAAAAATGCTTGATTTATTGGTGAAATAAGTATAAACTGTAAAAACAAGAACCAGAATAGAAAAAATTTTACATGAAA
>PXBM01000266.1 GCA_003566935.1 Syntrophomonadaceae bacterium
ATAAAGGAAGGCGACCTGGTTTCGATTGATTTTAAGGGTTTTATTGACGGTGAACCTTTCGAAGGCGGCGAAGCTGAAAATCATCAGCTGGAAATTGGCTCAAAATCTTTTATACCCGGTTTTGAAGAGCAGCTGATTGGCGCGATCCCTGACCAGGAAGTGGAAGTAAATGTTAAGTTTCCCGATAACTATGGCAAGGAAGATCTTGCAGGCAAGGATGCTGTCTTTAAGGTCAAGATCAAGCAGATTAAAGAAAAGCAGCTGCCTGAGCTAAATGATGAGTTTATCCAGGAGATCAGTGAATTTGAAACCGTAGATGAAATGAAAACAGACTTAAAAGAAAAGCTGCTTAAAAATGCTGAAGAGCAGTCGAAAAATAAGTTAGAAGAATCTTTAATTGAGCAGGTTACAGCTGCATCCAAGGTTGAGCCTCCCCAGACCCTGGTTGAACGGCAGATTGACAGGCTGATTGGCGATCTTGAAAACTACCTGCGTTACCAGGGTATGGAACTTGATCAATTCCTGCAGTTGTCAGGCAAAACCAGGGAAGAACTGCGCGAAGACAGGCGGGAAGAAGCTGAGCAGAGAACAAGGGCTAACCTGGTTTTGGATGCAATAGCAAAAAAAGAAGGGTTCACTGTTGAAGATAGCGAATTAGATGAAAAGATAAAAGAAATTGCCGATAGCTATAATGATGAACCGGATAGAATTCGCGATATCATAGAGAAGCAGGGCCGCATCCCGGTCATGAAAGAAGAACTGAGGATTCGCCAGGTTATAGATTTAATGGTCGAGGAAGCTAAAATAACCATGGTTAAAAAAGAGGATAAAGAAGCAGAAGAAAAGAAAGAATCAGAAGAACAAAAAGGTGAAACTGAAGAAGGAAATACTGTTCAGGAAAGTGAAAAATAGTAGTATAATGTATTTAGGAAACTGTATTCCAGATTGAGAATTAAGGGCAAGAATAAAGATAGTAATCTGAAAGATGTTTAATATAAGTTGTTTGCTTGAAAATATAAGATTGTAAATGAAGTAAATAAAGGAGGTAAGGTTAATGAGTATTTTAGTGCCAATGGTTGTAGAGCAGACCAGTCGAGGCGAAAGAGCATATGATATATATTCGCGCTTATTAAAAGATCGAATAGTATTTTTAGGAAGTGCGATTGATGATAATGTTGCAAACCTGATTGTTGCCCAGATGCTTTTCCTGGAGTCGGAAGATCCCAAGAAAGATATCAACCTGTATATTAATTCACCAGGCGGATCAGTTTATGCAGGTATGGCTATTTATGATACAATGCGTTATGTTAAGCCTGCTGTTTCAACAATTTGTGTTGGACTTGCCGCCAGCTTTGGAGCAATTCTGCTGGCTGCGGGAGATAAAGGCAAGCGTTTTCTCCTGCCAAATTCCAGGGTAATGTTGCACCAGCCAATGGGCGGAGCCCAGGGGCAGGCTGTTGATATCGATATTCATGCCAGGGAAATCCTAAAAATCCGGCAGACTTTAAATGAAATCTTGGCCGATCATACCGGCCAGCCGGTTGAAACAATTGCAAAGGATACTGACCGGGATTTCTTTATGTCAGCCGATGATGCTTTGAAATATGGCCTGGTTGACGAAATATTGGCTAACAGGAGTTAATGAGTACAATTTTTTGGAGACGAGGTGATACCTGCCTATGTTTAAGTTTAACGAAGAAAAAGGACACCTGAAGTGTTCGTTCTGCGGAAAAACCCAGGAACAGGTTCGCAAGCTGGTAGCCGGGCCGGGGGTTTATATCTGCGATGAGTGTATTGAGCTCTGTAACGAGATTATTGAAGAAGAAATTGGTGAAGAGACTGAACTGGGGCAGGTTGAACTACCTAACCCCCACGACATCAATGAAGTGCTTGACCAGTATGTAATCGGTCAGGAAGCAGCCAAGAAGAGCCTTTCCGTGGCGGTATATAACCACTATAAAAGGGTTAATGCCGACCAGAAAGTGGAAGACGTGGAACTGCAGAAGAGCAATATTGTTCTGATCGGTCCGACCGGGGTTGGCAAAACCCTGCTGGCGCAAACTCTGGCCAGGATTTTAAATGTTCCATTTGCTATAGCCGACGCTACCTCGCTGACGGAAGCCGGCTATGTCGGCGAAGATGTGGAAAATATCCTTTTAAAGCTGATCCAGGCTGCAGACTATGACCTGGAAAAAGCGGAGAAAGGGATAATTTACATTGATGAAATTGACAAAATTGCTCGCAAGACAGATAACCCTTCCATAACCAGGGATGTTTCCGGGGAAGGTGTCCAGCAGGCTTTATTAAAAATTCTCGAAGGCACTGTAGCCAGTGTTCCGCCCCAGGGTGGCCGTAAGCATCCGCACCAGGAATTTATGCAAATAGATACCACAGATATTCTTTTCATCTGTGGCGGCGCCTTCGACGGTTTGGAAAAAATCATTCAAAGCCGAGTCGGCAATAAAGGGATTGGCTTTGGCGCTGATGTTCTGACAAGTGATGACGGTAACCTGGGTGATGTTTTAAAACAGATTCTGCCCCAGGACTTGCTAAAATATGGTTTGATCCCTGAGTTTGTCGGCAGGATTCCAGTTATCGCCACTCTTGATACGCTTGATAGTGAGGCTTTTGTCCGTATCCTGAAAGAGCCTCGTAACGCACTTGTTAAGCAGTATGAGAAAATATTTGAGATTGATGGCGTGGTCCTGGAGTTTAAGGATAATTGCCTGCAGGCTATTGCTGAGGAAGCAATGAATAGAAATACAGGAGCCAGGGGTCTTCGAGCTATCATGGAGGAAACCCTGCTCGACGTTATGTATGACCTGCCATCCAGGGACGATATAGAAAGATGTGTTGTCACCAGGGAAGTAGTGGTCAACGGGGAAAGCCCAATGCTGGTTACAAAGAATAACAAGCGCAAAAAGAAAGAAGAAAGCGCTTAGGTGCTGGCTTATTATTGCCTGGACGACATAAACAAAAAGGGATAAATAAGCGGGAAGCGAATAATTAAAATCAAAGCTTCTCGCTTTAACTTGTGCAGGAAGGGGGTTTTTGTTATGTCTGATAAAGAAAAATTATCGGTACTGCCTTTAAGAGGAGTACTGGTATTTCCCAATATGGTGTTGCATCTTGATGTAGGAAGAGAAAAATCTGTCTCAGCCCTGGAAAGGTCAATGATGCAGGACAACCGGATCCTGCTTGTGACCCAGAAGGATGCAGGGATAGATGATCCAAAACAGGATGAAATTCATGAAGTTGGTGCTGTTGCGCAGATCAAGCAGATGATCAAACTGCCCGGTGGAACAATCAGGGTCCTGGTAGAAGGCTTGAACCGGGCAAAAGTGCTGGAGCTTTTTACAGAAGAAATGTTTTTGGAAGCCGAGGTGGAAATTGTTGAAGACAGCACCGAGGTGGACCCTCAGGTTGAAGCTCGAATGCGCAGCCTGCTTTATCAATTTGAACAATATATTAAAGCAAGCAGAAAAATCCCGCCTGAAACTTTAAATAACGTTTCAGATATTAAAGAGCCCGGACGTTTTGCCGATGTTATTGCTTCACACTTGAGTATGGGTATTGAAAAACGCCAGGAAATATTAGAGGCAATAGATGTCA
>PXBM01000172.1 GCA_003566935.1 Syntrophomonadaceae bacterium
AGCTGGGGCAAAAAGATCTGCGGCCTGATGGTTGTGAATCTTGATGATAATATGCCCTGTGATAAAGGAAAATCTTTTGTGCGCAATATCGTAATCTGGGCCCTGAGCGCCCTGGCCGGCTTAAGTATTGTCGAATTGATCGTGTTCTTAGTCCATGATCGCGGATACCGCCTGGGTGACATGCTGGCCCGGACCCAGGTCATTGATGTTAATCATTACAGAAAATAAAATAATCAGGGGAGGTGCTTCAGCCGGCAACCTGCTTCACCTGGGTAAAATGCTATACGAATATTACAACTTAAGAGGCTGGAGCCTGGAAGGAATTTTTCTGCCCGAAACCCTGAAAAAACTGGGACTTGATCAGTGATGCAGTCTTTTGCTGCCTTAACCCCGATTTTAGCTGTATTTTTACTGCTGGTAATTTTTCGCCTACCGGCCAGGCAGGCCATGCCCCTGGCCTGGGCTTATACCGCCCTTTTGGCTGTGCTTTACTGGCAGGTACCCTTTACTGTTGCTGCGGCTTCAACCATCCAGGGATTGATAATTGCCGCAACCCTGCTCTACATAGTTTTTGGCGCTATTTTAATGCTGAACACCCTGACGGCGAGCGGGGCTGTAGGAGTAATGCGCAGTGCCTTTGCAAAAATAACCACCGACCGGCGCATCCAGGTGATCATTGTCGCCTGGATGTTTGGCGCTTTTATCGAGGGGGCTTCAGGTTTCGGCACTCCTGCCGCGGTAGCCGCCCCCCTGCTGGTAGTGCTCGGTTTCCCTGCTGCAGCTGCCGTGCTCTGTGCCCTGATCATCCAGAGCACTCCTGTTTCTTTTGGCGTAGTCGGCACCCCGGTTCTGCTGGGGGTAGGCTCTGGCCTGGATCACCCGGTTATTCACAACCTGCTTGGTTCAGCTGACATGTCCGATCCCCTCTTTATGGCCTATCTCGGCCATATTTCAGGTTATATCGGTATTGTTCATGCCATTGTTGGCACCTTTATCCCCCTGGTGATGATCCTGATGCTGACCCGCTATTTCGGACAGGACCGATCTGTTAAAGCCGGTCTGGCGGCAGCGCCCTTTGCCCTCTTCGCCGGGCTGACTTTTACCGTACCCTACGCCTTAATTGCCAACTTTATCGGCCCTGAGTTTCCTTCCCTGATCAGCGCTTTGATCGGTCTGCCAGTTGTGGTTATTGCCGCAAGAAGAGGTTTCCTCATTCCCAAAAAGCCGTGGGATTTTCCGCCCCGGGAAAAATGGGAATCCGACTGGTTGGGAGAAGCTAATCGCAATGAACCAGAATTATCCGGCTCTATGAACCTGCTTTCGGCCTGGGCACCGTATTTGGTGGTTGCGTTTCTTCTGCTATTGACCAGGATCTGGACAACCTTAAAAGAGCTGCTCACCGGGCCGCTTTTAACTGTTAATTTTGAAGAAATACTGGGCACTCCGATAACCACTTCGGTTCAACCCCTGTACCTGCCGGGAACCATGTTTATACTCGCCGTAATTTCTGCTTATTTTATCCAGGGGATTAAACCTTCTGCTTTCAGGTGGGCTGTAAATAAATCTGTTTTAACGGTAGCCGGGGCATCTTTTGCCCTGGGATTTGCAGTGCCGATGGTGCGGATTTTTATCAATTCTAATCTAAATCTTTCCGGTTTTGAGAGCATGCCTATGGTCCTGGCCCGGGGTACCGCCGACCTGGTCCAGGGAGCCTGGCCATTTTTTTCACCTTTAATCGGTGCTCTTGGCGCCTTTATTGCCGGCAGTAATACCATCAGCAACATGATGTTTTCATTTTTCCAGCACCAGGTCGCTACAGAAATTGGAGTTTCCGGGGCTTTTGTCGTTGCCCTGCAAGCAGTAGGCGGTGCAGCCGGCAACATGATCTGTGTTCATAACGTTGTAGCTGCCTGTGCTACGGTAGGGCTGCTCGGGGTAGAAGGATTGCTGATCAGACGAGTCCTGCTGCCTCTCGCTTACTACGTTACCTTTGCCGGTCTAATCGGCATAATCGCCGTTTACTTAACTTAACCCCGGTTGCCAGATCAAGTTTTTAAGGCAGTAGCTTGAGGGCTTTCAGGTAGTAGTAAATATGAAGGCCGATATTTAACTGCAGGGCATCGTTCGGTAAGAGAGGATTAAAACCGGTCAGCCTTTCAATCTGTTCCAGGCGATATTTCATGGTGTGCCTGTGCACATAGAGCACTCCTGCCGCCTTTTTTAGACTGCAGTAATGAAGGTAAGTCCTCAAAGTTTCCAGCAGTGAGCCTGAAGATTTCTGGTCGTATTCTACCAGCGGGGCAGCAGTTTCGCAGTAAATGTTTCTTAGCATATCCATGTTTTCTGTGTCCATAATTAAGCGGTAAAGGTTCATCGAGCGCAGCGAAACGATATTGGTATGCTCCAGCAGTTCCAGGTGAGCTGCCTGCTGGGCTTTATGAGCTTCTGCCAGTCCCTGTTTGATTTTGCCGAGATTGTCGTGCACATTGCTTAAACCGATCCGTATCGTATATTCGGGCACCAGCAGGCTTAATTTGTCGAAGAGGCGCCTGGCGACAAGGGCGCTGGAAGTGGTTGTTTGTTTATTTAACAATTCGGATTGGATCAGCAGCGTTAAAAAATGCTCTGATGGGCCGATCAAAAACGGAATATGGATTTGTTTTAAAAGCTGTGCGGCGTTCTGTTCCGCCAGACTCAGAAGGTCATGGGTAGTTTCTTCCCCCTGGTCGAGTCGCCTGCCTTCTTCACCGCAGATATTAAAATCCATAACCAGGATTGGATCATTCGGTTTTAAGTTATGGCGGTCCATATGAATGGTCAGGCCTTCATGGTTACCGTCAGCCGTCAACTTTTTCCAGAGATTTTTCATGTCCGCTACCTGGCTTTCCAGCCTGCTGCGTCTTGATGTTTTATCCATGTTGTCTAATTCGATTAATTCACTGCGCAGCAGTTCGTTCATTATCGCCCTGGTCAAGCTTTTAAAGCTGACTTCCGGTGGGATTTCGATTAAGGGGATGCTGTAGTTTTCAGAAAACCTGATGAAAGAAGATGGGATCGACTCCAGGTAATGCCCGGTTTGTATAGCCATGGCAGCCATTTTTCTGGAAGCAAAAAGTTCGACCATATTGCGCTGCTTATCCTTGCTTTCAACATTAAAACCGTGGGCCGTGGTAATTAAAAACTCCCCCGGTTCAATATGGCTTAAATCGTCAAGTATTTCCAGGATATTAACCCAGTGAATTTCATTTTGCAGCCCGGCCTGACCGGTCAGCAGACGGCACTGGTCAAAAATATCCATTTTGAGAGCTTCAGCGACTGTAAAAGCCATAAGTAAACCTCCGTCAGTGAATAATTAGTCCTTTTAACTATTCGGCATCTCTAGATTACTTCCTGCCGCTTTTATACACCAGGTATAAGTTATTGTGAAAATCTTTAGCCTTTCAAGCGAATGACCTCGTAAAGTTTCTTTAGTACACTAAACTTAAGATTACTTATAGACTAACCGACGGGGTTAAAACGATGGCCGACCTTTTCAAGCTGCTGGAAGATCATGATTATCGCGCTGTTGCCATCGTTGGCATGACTAAGAATGTCGGTAAAAC
>PXBM01000048.1 GCA_003566935.1 Syntrophomonadaceae bacterium
CGAGTTTAGGCTTTCCGAAATACCGGGCAAACTCCCTGATAATATCGCTGGTATAAGGTTCCTTGTTTTTCTCATAAAAGCCGACTGTATCATCATCAATCGAGCAAAGAGGTTCGGGGAAGACTATAGAAATCCCTTTTCTACTAAGTTCCCTGCGCAGCTGGTTGCGCAGGCCCAGCGGAATCCAGGCCGTGCTGTCAATAGAAGCAATCACACCTTTAGCGCCGGTTTCTTCAACTACGGCAGGCAGGAGTTGAGCCGCCTGTGATGATTCACAGAGATGCAAAACCAGGTCGGCCGGCATTAAATCACCGGGCAGGTATATTTCCGGTTCGTCAATGATGCTCTCGGTGATCGCTGGAACTGACCAGACCTCCACCTTCCAATTCTCCGGCTTTTTTGCCTTTATATTATCGGCGATACGCTCTCCGTAATGACCCTGGATCATAACTAATAGTTTCATTGGTTTGTTCCTTTCATTAACAGATATGTTATAGTAGCTATATATTTGTCTATTATACTAAACTGCTCAAAGTTCTTCCATCTAAATTTTCCTCGATTTCGCGCAATATGTTGTCTTGTAAAGGGATTAACCCCTGCAAAATAGAATTAAAAGCTTGATTATAGAGTTTTCAAAGGAGTTGTACCCAAGGAGGGAATAACGAAACGAAATGGCAGATACAACAAGGAAATTTAAGAATGCACTCCTTTCCAGTGATCCTGACGCTGCGGATGCAATTTCAGAGGAATATCTAGCGAGTAAAACTGCTTTGGATTTTGCTGAAGAGGTTGTGGTTAAGGCGCTTGATGAGATAGGTGACGGCTGGCAAAAAGGAGAGTATGCCCTGTCACAGGTCTATATGAGCGGAAGAATCTGCGAGGATTTGATTGATAAGGTTCTGCCTGATGAAAGCGGCTTGCGAAAAGGCAAACCTAAAATAGCCCTGGCCCTGCTTAACGACTATCATGCGCTTGGCAAGAGAATTGTTTATGCAGTTTTAAGAGCAGGCGGTTTTCAACTAATCGACTATGGGCGAGTAGAGGCAGAAGATCTGGTCACAAGAGTCATAGAAGACAAGGTTGAAATACTTTTAATATCGGTCCTGATGCTTTCCTCTGCTCTCCAGGTAAAAGAGATTGTAAGTAATTTGAAGAACGCTGGGCATAAAGTGAATATAGTTGTTGGCGGTGCCCCTTTCCGCCTTGATCGTAAGTTGTGGCAGGAAGTAGGCGCAGATGCTGTAGGCTATACTGCTGCAGACGCTCTGCACATTGTTCACAGCCTGGAAGGAGGTAACAGAAATGACTAAAAGTAAAATGACTTCAATGCAGAGAGTCCTGACCACTCTTGATCACCAGGAGCCTGACCGGGTCCCGTTTTTTTTACTTCTGACCATGCACGGAGCGAAAGAACTCGGTATGGGTCTAAAAGAGTATTTTTCGAAAGCTGAAAACGTAATTGAAGGTCAGGAGCGGTTGCAAAATAAATACGGCCATGATTGTTACCTTGGTTTTTTCTTCGCACCGACAGAGATCCAGGCCTGGGGTGGAGAGGTTGTATTTTACGATAATGGGCCGGTCAATTCGGGGGAGCCCTTTATCAAAAATATCAAACAAATAAATACCCTTGAACCGCCTGTTATATCCGATTCACCGGTTTTGCAGGAGGTTCTGAAAACCATACGTTTTCTTCATGAAAAGGCGGCTGGTGAAGTGCCGGTGCTCGGGGTTGCCCTTTCTCCTTTTTCAGTTCCTGTCATGCAGTTGGGATTTGAAGCCTACCTTGAACTGATTTACAATGAGCCGGAGCTTTTTGACCGCCTGATGGCGGTAAATGAGCACTTCTGCATTGAATGGGCTAATGCCCAGCTGGCAGCGGGGGCTACCGCTATCTGTTATTTTGATCCGGTTTCATCACCTACCATTATTCCCCGGGAACTTTACCTGAAAACCGGCTTTCAGGTGGCCAGCAGGGCAATTGCCAAAATCAAAGGCCCGATAGCAACGCACATGGCTTCCGGCCGCGCTTTGCCAATTATTGACGACCTGGCAAAAACCGGCACCGGTGCCGTAGGAGTAAGCGCTGACGAGGATCTTGGAATCCTAAAGCAGGCCTGCTGCGACAAAATATCGGTTATCGGTAACTTAAACGGCTTAGAAATGATCCACTGGAGCAGGGAAGAGGCAGCCAGGACTGTTAAAAATGCCATTGACGCTGCTGCTGCAGGCGGAGGATTCATACTTTCCGATAATCACGGCGAAATACCATACCAGGTGCCGGATGAAGTGCTGCTTGCAATATCTGATGCAGTTCGAGCATATGGGTATTACCCACAAAGATTAGCAGGTGAATAATTATGGCTGAACAGTTAATTGTTTTTTGCAGCAATTACCGCCGGGAGTTGGAAAGTCTCAAGCTTGCGGAAAAATATGATGGTATTGAAGTAATCTACTTTCCAAGCCGCTGCGGTATGCCACCCATTGAATGGGCAAAACTGCAAGAAAATCTTCCTGATTTAAGCAGCTACAAGAATCTGCATGTAGTGAGCTGCGGAGGTATTACCGGATTGTCGGAAAAAGAGTGCATTAATGACTATTGCTACAGCCATGATTTTAAACAGTGTTACCATCTGATTATTAATCCTGACCTGGCGGAATGCTATATCAAGAAAGGATTTTACCTGGTTACACCTGGCTGGCTTGCAAGCTGGCGCAATATATTAACCGGATGGGGGTTTGAACAGGACACATCAGCACAGTTTTTTAGGGATACTGCCAGGGCAATCTTGCTGCTTGATACAGGGGTTGATCCTTCCGCAGAAGCAAATCTGGCTGAGTTTGCCCGGTATGTTGAAAGACCTTATGAATCGGTGAAAGTTGGTCTTGATTATTTAATGCTTTTGTTAAATAACACGGTTTTAAAGTCCAGGGTTGAGAATATGCAAAGTATAAAAAGGGTTGAGCTTGTTGACAGGCAAAAGGAGTTTGCAGATTTTAACATGGCCCTGGACTTGCTAAGCACTTTAACCAGTGTGAGGCAGGAAGAACCCGTAATTCAAAATATTAAAGATATGTTTGCCATGCTCTTTGCGCCGAGTGAAGTTGTTTACAGGTCAGCTCTAGAAAAGAGCATAGCAGGCACTCAGGATATAAATACTGATGATAGTTTTACGCTTGAAATTCATGGCAGCAGCGGTCTTTTAGGTTGCCTGGACATTATCGGGGTAGATCAACCCCGATACCTTGATCAATATAAAAAACTTTCAGATAAAATTGTTAGCATATGTGGCCTGGCCATTGAAAATGCCAGGCACTACCAGGCAATAAAAGATTTATCCGATACTGATGGTCTTACCGGTATTGCCAATCGCCGGAAACTCGAAAAGCATCTTGCTCATGAATGGAACCGAATGCGCAGAGAAAACAAACCGCTGACCTTGATGATGTGTGATATTGACTATTTTAAAAGGTATAACGATCTATACGGCCACCAGGCTGGAGATGACTGTCTGAAAAAGGTGTCATCTGCACTGTCTGGCTACTGCCGAAGAAGCGGAGACTTGATTGCACGTTATGGAGGCGAAGAATTTACCCTGGTTC
>PXBM01000045.1 GCA_003566935.1 Syntrophomonadaceae bacterium
AATTAGTACCTGAAGGTATTGAGGGCAGAGTGCCGTTCCGAGGCACTGTAGGTGATATGGTTTTTCAAATGGCCGGTGGGTTGCGAGCCGGGATGGGCTACTGCGGTGTAACGAGTATTGAGGAACTGCAGCAAAATACCCGGTTTGTCCGTATTTCCGGTGCTGGGTTAAAGGAAAGCCATCCCCATGGGGTGCAAATTACCAAGGAATCACCTAATTACAGCTTCTAAAATTTGCCCGTTCACACCTTTAGCTTACACAACATTGTTCCTGGATGCTGCAGATTACTTCAATCTGCAGTTTTTTAGGCTGCGAGCTGAAAAATATGATGAATAAGATTAATGAGGTGTTTATGACGCGCGGGCTGCTGGTTACACTTGAAGGGATTGATGGCTGCGGCAAGTCAACGCAGGTTGAATTACTGCGCAATAGAATGCCACAAAAAGGCATTGATCATATTATGGTGCGTGAACCGGGTGGCACAGCTGTCGGTGAAAGCACCAGGCAAATTCTTCTTAATAATAAGTACTCTCCTTCACTAAAGGCTGAAATTTTTCTCTATATGGCTGCACGTTCTGAGCTTACCGATCAGGTAATCGGGCCTGCATTAAAATCGGGACAGCTGGTCCTTTGCGATCGTTTTACAGATTCTACTCTTGCCTACCAGGGTTTTGGTGGAGGAGCTGATCTGGAGATGATCCGGAATTTAAGCAGAATAGCAACAGGGGGAATTGTTCCTGATTTGACTATTCTATTGGACTTGCCTGTTGAAGACGCAGTCGGCAGGAGGGGATCTTCAGCGGATCGAATGGAAAGTAAAGATATTCGGTTCCATCAGCGTGTGCGCAGGGGTTACCTGGAAATTGCTCATAATGAACCGGGGAGAATAAAAATTGTAGATGCTTTATCTACAGTTGAGGAGCTGGGAGTTATTATCTGGAAATTGATTGAAGAAATAATTATAACAGAAAAGAATAAGAGTAATGTTTATGAGTTTTAATAGATTGATTGGCCAGGAAGAAATGCGTGGTCTTCTGTTCAGGATTTTGAATGAAGAAAAAATCAGCCATGCTTTATTACTGACAGGCCCTGCCGGTAGTGGGAAAAAAAGTTGGGGCCGATTAATGGCCATGGCGATCCTCTGTCCGGAACGTGATGGAGTCGATCCATGTTTAGATTGTTCATCATGCCGCAGTTTCCAAAGTGGAAATCATCCTGGCTTCTTTGCTGTAAAGCCAGACGGACGGAACATCAAAATAGATCAGTTTCGTTCTATCAGGGAAGGCTTTTACCTTCAGGGCAGTAAAAAAGTATGCCTTATCGAAAATGCGGAAATGATGACTGCAGAAGCCTCTTCTTCACTACTAAAAATATTGGAAGAGCCGCCTTCCGGACTCCATTTTATTTTGCTTTCCGAACAGGCACGCCTCTTATTTGATACAATAGTATCCAGGTGTCAGCGTTATAACTTAAGACCTTTAAACTGCGGAGAATTAACGAACCTGCTGGTCAATGAGCATAATATATCAAATGAAAAAGCCGAGCTCCTGGCCCGTATCAGTGGTGGATTGCCCGGATTAGCTTTTGATTTGCTGGAGGATGACAAGTTCGAAGAGCGCTACCAGGAAGCAAAAACCCTGGCATATAACTTGGCAACGGGTTGTGATTCTGCCAGGCAGCTGCTTTCCTGGGCTAACTATCTTTCCGAGAAAGAAGATTTAGTGCTTTTTCTTGAACTGCTTTGTCTTTTCTACAGGGATAAGATGGTGCAAAATTTGTGCAGCATAGAACCGGTTGCCTGGCTGGCACATGTTTCTTCGGATGGGCTTGAAGAGGCGGTTATTTTAATAAATTCAATTATTTATGAAATGAATAATACTAACGTTAATCGCAGATTATTACTTGAGAAGTCTTTAATACTGCTGCAAAGGAGGTTGTCACAATGCCAAAAGTTGTCGGAGTTCGCTTTAAACAGGCGGGAAAAACCTACTACTTTCTACCAGAATTAGATAAAATAGATCAAGGCACGCAGGTAATTGTTGAAACTGCCCGGGGCCATGAAATTGGTACGGTGGTGATGCCGATAAAAGATGTTCCGGAAAATAAGCTGGTTTTGCCTTTGAAGAAAGTTATTCGTTTTGCAACAGAAGAAGATTTAAGTCGGGTAGAAGAAAATGTGCAAAAGGAAGAAGAAGCCTTTAAAAAATGCCAGAAAAAAATTACTGAGCATGGTCTGGATATGAAATTGGTCAGCGTTGAGTATAACTTTGACCGTAACAAAATAATATTCTACTTTACTTCCGAGGAAAGGGTCGATTTCAGGGAACTGGTAAAAGATCTGGCTTCTATTTTTAAAACTCGGATAGAGCTTCGCCAGATAGGAGTGCGCGATGAAGCAAAAATTAAAGGGGGGATTGGGCCCTGTGGAAGGCCCTTCTGTTGTGCAACATTTCTTGAAGAATTCGAGCCTGTATCGATTAAAATGGCTAAAGGACAAAACCTTTCCCTTAATCCCACTAAAATATCAGGGGTTTGTGGTCGTCTGATGTGCTGCTTACGATTTGAGGCAAGTTCTTACGAGAATGATACCGAAGATATGCCTAATCCAGGCGATACTGTGCTTACCCCTGATGGGGAAGCGATTGTCAAGGAGGTTAACCGCAAGAAAAAAGCGGTTTCAGTCCTACTTTCGGAGTCGGGGTACCGTAAAGAGTTTCCCATGGAAGAGGTTGACATTCCGGAAGGCAACGGTTAAATAAGAAATGGCGCAGTTCAAACTGCGCCATTTTGCTAAGTGCATAAAAGTTGCGCTTATTGTTTAATCATTTGCCAGCTTGCCGATACATTCCCGGCAGACAATTCTGCTGCCAAAATGTTTTACGTCATCGGCATTGCCACAAAAAAGGCATGCTGGTTCATATTTTTTTAGAATAATTCTTTCAGAGTCAACGTAAATTTCAAGAGCATCCTTAACTTCGATGCCAAGGGTACGTCTTAATTCTATAGGAATCACAACTCGACCCAACTCATCTACTTTTCTTACAATTCCGGTTGATTTCAAGAGCATTTCCTCCTTTTCTTCGATATGGAATAATAGTGGTTCCGCAATTATACCAGTAATTGACATGGTAAGTCAAGTGGTTTTTCCCTTAAATTGCTCAGGTTTACAAAATAATTACATGTCATGCAGCACCTAGTAAAAATGGTTGTTTTGACAAGCTGTGTTGTAAATCTTGACAGTAGAGACTGCTTTGATATAATTACCTCATCTTTCTAAGTGTACAAGGAGGCCTTGAGTTGGCTGAGAAAAAAACTTTCTATATTACAACCCCTATTTACTATCCCAGTAATAAATTACATGTTGGTAACTCTTATACAACTGTGGCTGCAGACGCAGTAGCCCGCTTTAAGAGGCTGACCGGTTACAATGTCTGGTTTTTGACAGGAACAGATGAGCATGGACAGAAGATACAGCGACAGGCAGAATTAGCGGGAAAAGCACCCCGTGAATTTGTCGATGAAATTGTAGCCTGGATCAAGGAACTCTGGCAGGAACTTGATATTGATTACGATGACTTTATCAGGACAACTG
>PXBM01000181.1 GCA_003566935.1 Syntrophomonadaceae bacterium
CAGTACAATCTGTAATTATGATTTACAAATTGTACTATTTGTGTTACGGTTTAACTATGATTACTCGTATAATGCAGGAAAAACTAATTGATTTAGCTGGTAAATACCCGGTAGTTTCAGTGATCGGGCCACGTCAGTCTGGTAAGACTACGCTGGTCAGGGCTACTTTTCCTGAGAAAAGATATGTTTCTCTGGAGGATCCTGATACCCGAGAGTTTGCACAAAGCGATCCGCGGGGCTTTTTAACTACTCATTCAGATAATGTGATCCTTGATGAAGTGCAAAGAGTTCCTCAACTTTTTTCTTATATCCAAACAATTGTTGACCGAGGACAGCAAAGCGGCCAATTCGTATTGACCGGTTCTAATAATTACTTGCTTCAGGAAAACCTATCACAGACGCTGGCCGGTCGTGTGGCGATTTTAAAACTTCTACCTTTGAGTATTGAGGAAATAGTAAATGCCGGATACCAGATCAATAACTATGAAGAGTATATTTTTAAAGGTTTGTACCCCAGGATTTACGATCATTTATTGAACCCCGAAATATGGTATGCAAACTATATACAGACTTACATTGAAAGAGATGTGCGGTTAATAAAAAACATCTCCGACCTTGGCGCTTTTCAGCGGTTTATAAAACTTTGTGCCGGTAGGATCGGTCAACTGCTCAACCTGAGCTCGTTGGGCAATGATTGTGGCATCAGCCATAATACAGCAAAGTCATGGCTTTCAATTCTTGAATCAAGCTTTATAGTATTTTTACTGCAACCTCATTATGAAAACTTCAGTAAGCGGCTGGTGAAGCAACCTAAAATCTATTTTTATGATCCGGGGTTGGCTGCGTCCCTATTAGGGATTGAAAGTGAAGGTCAGTTAAACACACATTATCTAAAAGGTGGGCTATTTGAAACTTTTATTATAGCTGAATTAACCAAGTACCGGTTTAACCGTAGCCTTGAGCCACAATTATATTTTTGGCGTGATAACAAAGGCAGTGAGGTTGACTGTATTATTGAATTTCAAAATAGCTTGATACCGGTAGAAATTAAAGCTGGCAAAACAATAAATTTAGACTATTTTAAAATGCTGAGCTACTGGAATTCTCTGGCCGCCGGGAAAGCCGGTTCTTCGTTCCTTATTTATGGAGGGAATGAAAGTCAACGTCGCAGTCAGGCTTATGTGATCGGTTGGTATGAAGCAACAAAGGTTTATAGCTAAAGACCGCAGTGTTGGAAGAGAAAAAAAACAGAGGGACGTTTTCCTTTTCTTTTTTTGTTCACGATTAGTATAATTACCGCTACCATGCCTGCTTTACGACTCGGCTCGTGAACCCGGTTTTTGCCAGCGTTCTCTGTTCTGGCAACAGCGAATAATAAAGCCTATCCCGGGGGGGGAAACAACGTGCCGAACTATGAAGACTGTAAATGTAACAAGATAGACTCCATGACCTTATCCATATTCGGAAATGGGAACACGTGCCCTGTCCCTTCGAGCCATAAACTCTTCGCATTTGGAATAACTTCCACCAATTTTTTCCCATGCTCAACAGGAAAGATTTGATCTTCTGTTCCATGGATTATTAAAGCAGGAGTATCAAGCGTTTTAAGCTTTTCATAACGAGAGTCTGAAACTGCAACGGCTGCCTGATGCTGAAAGACACCTTTGATACTAACACCCTTGCGCTTTCTCAAATCATATAAAACCATTTCCGCCAGCTTTTTTATATCGAGATCTTCATATCCTAATATGGCAATTGTTTTAGCGATTCGCTCTTTAATCAGATTTTTCTCGCCACCAACCAGACGGTATTTTAGTAATGGTATTCCTTTCAATATAGAGCCAATGAAGTAGCGTGAAGACATCTGGGGTAATTCCGGATCTCCAACATGACCTGATGTCATCATCAGAGTAAGAGATTTAACCCGGCCTAGATGTTTAATAGCGATTTCCTGGGCAATCATCCCACCCATGGAGAGGCCTACCAGATGTGCTTCTCGCACATCAAGATGATCAATTATAGCAACAGCATCATCAGCCATATCAGCAAGTGTATATGGATTTTTCCGGTCCCAGATCTCAACTAAATCTGACAACCCGGTACTTCTCTGATCGTATCGAATTACCTGATAACCACTGTTTATCAGTGCACTAATAAAGTTTTGAGGCCAATAAATAGCGCTGCCGCCGGTGCCCGTGATCAGCAGTACAGTGCCGCACTTTGTCTTTTCAGGGAGAACACTCTCGTACCAGATTTTCAGGCCTTGTGAAGTTACGTAGCCTGTGTCACCTGATATCAATTCAGGTATTTCACTACTCATCACTTTATCTATGATAGGATCAGTCTCTGGAGGAAGCTTCGGGCCTGCAGTAAAGATCCACAATGCCAGGCTGGCAATAATCGTAAATATTCTGGTCCGGAAGATCTGAAGCAATATGCGCATCAGCTTTTTAAATATGCTTCTAAGCTGGAAAGAACGAGTGGTTATCCGCAGGACATCGAATGGTCGGTTGCTGGTAATAAGCTCTATCTATTACAATCCCGGCCAATCACGAACTTGACAGCCGGCAACATAGATACTTATGAAATCAATGAATCGCTTACCGCTGATTCGCTCTGGGTGAACACCAACATTGCCGAAGCGGTGCCTGATGTAATCACTCCCTTATCATGGTCAATTACGCACTGCTTAGACTTAGAAGTAGGCGCAATTCCCGGTTACTATATCTGGTCGGGGAACATCTGCGGCCGAGTCTATTCAAACATTGGTCAGCGTTTTTCTGCAATCGTGACTATGGGGGTTAGTCTTGAAGCTGGCCGTAATTTATTGGGGCAAATTTTTGGTAAAATTCCCGAACAGGTTGACATCCCACTTTACCCTTTTTCTTTTAAAGAGCTGATGAGCCATATGCTACCGCGGGTTTTATATACGGCTTACAAGATGGTTGCAACCTCGTTTAAACTTAATCGCTTGTTAGCAGAAAATCCAGCGCGCTGCCGCAGTTTGACCGCTTATATAGGGACAGCAAATAGTCCGAAAGCTTTAAAGGAAATATGGGATCAAGAACTGGCTGCTTACAATAAAGAGGCCTGGTGGATCCATACCAGTGGTGCTGCTAAACTTATCGGTGTGTTGACTTTACAAAACAAGCTGAGAGAGATGAGTAATGAAGATATTGCAGCTGATTTGATGTCCAATTTGCGGGGTGAAGGCGAGCTGGCTAGTTTAGAGGTGTCGTTCGGAGCACACCGGGTAGCCAGAGGAGAGCAGACCCTTGATCAATACCTGAATCAATATGGTCATCGTGGTCCGCACGAGTTTGAGCTTGCCCTGCCCCAGCCATCTGAAGATCCGGACTGGATTCAGAAACAGATCGAAGAGTATCGCACCCTTGATATTGATATTGAAGAAATTCTCAGCCGACAGCAGCAAAAATTCATGGCAGCGAAAGAAAATTTTTCTGATCTTAACCCTGGAAAAGAAAAGTGGCTAAACAAGAGATTGCGGGCTGCTGCTGAAGCAGCGCAGCGCCGGGAAATTTGTCGCTCGGAATGGACCAGGGTCTACAGAATTAATC
>PXBM01000051.1 GCA_003566935.1 Syntrophomonadaceae bacterium
ACTACAAGGTTTGAATTTTTTTTATGCCAGTTAGGAATAACCCCTATGTCTTTCACTGAAACCTCCGGTAAAGCTGTTATCTTAACATAAAATTCTGCATATAACTTCTTCTTCCTGCCGGTCTCTCTAAATCAAAGTTCTTATATATTTAGTTCGCGGCAGGCATCTTCAACAACTTTTTCTATTAAAGGATTAATGCTGTGAGGACACAGGCAATTATTAAAATGACCTTTTCGCAAGTATATAAAGTATTCAATATTGCCTTTTGGTCCGGGATACCTTGAGTAGACTAATTCTTTCAGGCAGTAACCGGTCGTGGTAGAAAAAGAAACGGTATTGATTAAAACTTTCTGATGTAAAAAAGGGTCACGGATAACTCCTTTACCTTTATCTGCGTCACTGCGGCCGACTTCAAATTGTGGTTTAACCAGGGCTAATATTTCCAGAATATTGAGCTTTGCCAGGATAGGAATAACTTTTGTCAGGGAAATAAATGAAACATCAACTACCGCAAGATCGGGACTTTCATCTAATTCATTTAGTGTTAACTCGCGGATATTAAAGCGTTCTATAACTTTTACCCGGGAATCCTGCCGCAGCTTATAGTCCAGCTGACCGTAGCCTACATCAACAGCGTAAACTTTTTTAGCTTTATTCTGAAGCAGGCAATCTGTAAAACCGCCCGTTGAAGCACCAACATCAAGTGCAACTAAACCTTTAACCTGCATTGAAAGATCTTCAAGCGCCGCAGACAGTTTTAATCCACCACGGCTAACAAAGGGATTTTTAGGTTCCCGCAGATCCAAGTGATCATTATGATCAATTAGGCTGCCCGGCTTATCGTTAACAATTCCGTTAACCAGAACATTCCCGGCCATAATTTCAGACTTAATCCGGCTGCGGCTTAAATCGGGCCGTTTTTCCTGTAAAATTAAATCCAGTCTTTTCTTATTTTTTTTTGCTTTCAAGTTACACCTTTAGCGGATGTTCTATCAACAAAAGAAATAGCTTCACGAAAGATTCCATCAGCGTCTAGATTGCAGTAGGTCAGCATTTCAGGCCTCGTACCGTGTCCGACAAAGCAATCGTCAATTCCGAGACGCTTCAAGGGATAGTTTAGCCTTTTCCTCTCGAATAACTCCATTACTGCGCTGCCAAAACCTCCGGCCAGTATATTTTCTTCTACGGTTATAACTTTTTCTGTTTTCTCTGCCCATTTTAAGATTAGCTCTTCATCTAAAGGTTTCACAAAACGAGCATTAATAACCGCCGTTTTATAGCCCTGCCAGAATAACTTTTCGGCGGCAGTCATAGCTGCATTGACTGTAGTGCCGGCAGCTATAATTAAAAGGTTTTCACCACTTTTAACAAGTTCACCCTTGCCCCACTTTAAATCCTTTTCTTGAGACATTTCCAGGCCCAGGCCTTTATCTCGCGGGTAGCGTATGGCCACCGGACCATCTTTGTAGTTTAATGCCGCAGTTAACATTTTTTGCAGCTCAACTTCATTAGCCGGAGCCATTATTGACATGTTCGGCATGCTGCGAAGATAGGACAGGTCAAATAAGCCCTGGTGCGTTTCTCCATCTTCACCAACAATACCGGCCCGGTCGACAGCAAATATTACAGGCAGCTTTTGCAAGCAGGTGTCATGCAGGATTTGATCGTATGCGCGCTGTAGAAAAGTACTGTAAACGGCAAATACGGGGCGCATTCCTCCTGCAGCAAGAGCAGTGGCCAGGGTGACCCCGTGCTGCTCGGCGATACCTACATCGAAAAACCGATCAGGATAAGCTTCTGAAAACTTTTTCAGGCCGGTTCCGGCAGTCATTGCTGCTGTAAGCGCTACAATGTCCTGATTTTCATGAGCCAAATCCAGTAAAGTGCGTCCGAAAACATCTGTATAGGTGGGAGCTATTTTGTTCTTTTTTGGCAGACCGTTATTTAAATCAAAAGGACCGATACCGTGAAAAATTTCCGGTGATTTTTCGGCATAATGGTACCCCTTGCCTTTTTCAGTTACAACATGAACAAAGACCGGTCCGCTCATTTTGTTGGCCTGTTTTAATATTGATCTCAAAGCGGAAAGATTATGTCCGTCTACTGGACCAAAATAAGTAAATCCAAGCTCTTCAAAAAGAATACCCGGCATAATCAGGTATTTTAAACTGCTTTTTAATCGTTCTGCGCTTTTGATCAGTCTTTCACCAACAAGCGGTATTTTATTAACAAATACTTCGAAATCTTTTTTTAGTCGGGAATATTTTGGGTCAGAACGGATTCTGCTTAAGTACGAGGACATGCTCCCTACATTTGAGCTGATGGACATTTTGTTGTCATTTAGGATAACCATTACGTTTGCCTTGATATGACCGGCATGATTGAGAGCTTCAAAAGCCATACCCCCGGTCATGGCCCCGTCACCGATTACGGCAATCACCTTATTGCTTCCGCCTTTTAGATCCCGGGCCTGGGCCAGGCCAAGAGCAGCAGAAATAGAGGTGCTGCTGTGACCTGTTAAGAATGGATCGTGTTCACTTTCAGCAGGCTTAGGAAAACCGCATAACCCTGCCCGTCGACGCAAAGTGGAAAAACGGTCCCATCGTCCCGTTAATAGCTTATGAGGATAACTCTGATGGCCTACATCCCAGATTATTTTGTCTTCAGGACTGCTGTAAATACTGTGCAGGGCTACAGTTAATTCTACGACACCGAGGCTTGCCGCAAGGTGCCCTCCATTATCGGCAACCGTTTGAACCATATACTGCCTTACTTCTGAACCAACCTGTTCCAGCTGCTCAACAGATAATTTTTTCAGATCCTCTGGCAGATTTAAACCGGTAATTAGCTCTGACAAAAATATCACTCCAGGTTCTTACCGTACTTTTCTGAACCAGTTTACTGGTTTCTCAATTCTGGTTAAAATAGATCCTACCATTAACATCACATCAGTTGAATAATTGATTGCTACTATTTTCCCCCAGGCCTTTCCACCAACGGTTAAAGCTGCAACCAGGGCAGTAAGCAGGATGCTGATGTAAAACTCAGCCTGATCCATCGGTATGGTAATCATAATCCGGTAAACCAAAATTGCTGCCAGGGTTCCGCTGACCACACCACTGATATCACCAGCCACATCATTACAATAATTAGCGACCTGTTCTGCATGCTTAACCAGGTAAACACCTTTTTTTGCTCCGACTACTTTTCGGGCTGCTTTGGCATTCAGAGGCCCGATTTTGGCTGCTGCTGCAGCAGTGCCGATCAGATCAGATATTACACCAAGGGCAACTACCGCCAGCAGGATGATAAAAGCAACTACGAGCGATTGAATTTCCGTTAAGAAATACTGGGTCACAAACCCAAAGGCAATCGCCAAAAAAAATGTATAAATTGATATCTTTAGTACCCATATAACTCGCTGGCGATTCTTATTTTTACCGGCCAAACCGTCGTCATCACCTTTATACAAAGAAACATAAGTGGTAATAAACCAGGTAAACTTTGCGGCTTAGGTCCAGCAGGATTTCCCGGGTAGTCACCTGTCGTCACCGAACAGGCAGTTCCCTTTTCA
>PXBM01000145.1 GCA_003566935.1 Syntrophomonadaceae bacterium
CTTGTAGGAATTATCTTTATCATAATAATTGGCTGGCGACTTATTCCCTGCCGTAAAGGGCGCCTTTCACAGGAGGATTTATTTGAAATTGAAAGCTACCTGACGGAGGTTTATGTTCCCGTAGGCTCGAAGTACGCAGGGAAAAGGCTGATGGATTTAGGTTGTGCCATCGACGGGGATATAACCGTCGTCGGCCATGTCCGTAATAAGAAGAAACTGCCTTTTTTCTCTCCATACCGGGTATTTGATGAGGGAGATAACATTATTATCAAGGCCAATACGGAGGATTTAAAAGAGTTCCTCTCGGTTACTGGCCTTGAATTGACGGCATCAAGAAAACTGAGCGCTGAAGATCTAAGCTCTGATGAAATAAGCATAGTTGAAGCGGTGGTTACTACAAACTCTGCTTTGGAAAGGCAAACAGCCCGCTCCATGAACTTAAGATCGGTTTACGGAATAAACCTGCTTGGCATATCCAGAGAAGGGGCGCATTTAAAAACCAGGCCTGACCGGATTCGTTTCCGGGCCGGGGATGTGCTTTTGTTACAGGGTCGAAGTGAAGTGCTGCAGGAAGTGATGTCTTCCATCGGCTGCCTGCCCCTGGTGGAGAGGGGCTTGAAACTGCAGCAGCCGCAAAAGATTTACTTTAGCCTGGGAGTATTCTTTGCTGCATTACTTGCTGCAGCTACAGGTTTCATCCCGATCCAGATCGCATTTATGACAGCAGCAGTGGTTATGATTCTTTCTCGTATTATAACTCTTCGTGAAATATATGACAGTATTGACTGGCCGATCATTGTCCTGCTCGGAGCAATGATTCCGGTCAGTAAAGCCCTTGAAACAACTGGTGGGGCTGCAACTATTGCCGAGTTAATCTATAGTGCTGCCGGCACCTTAACCCCCTGGGTTACCCTGACCCTGCTCCTGGTTATTACCATGCTCTTATCCAACGTGGTGAATAATGCAGCCGCTGCCCTATTAATGGCCCCGATTGGTATTAGTATTGCCGTGGGACTTGATGTTTCCGCCGATCCGCTGCTGATGGCAGTAGCCGTTGGGGCTTCCTGCGCTTTTCTTACACCGATCGGCCATCAATCGAATACCCTGGTCATGGGTCCGGGGGGTTATCATTTCGGTGACTACTGGCGTATGGGTTTGCCCCTGATGGTGCTGGTAACTATTGTAGCCGTGCCGCTGATTATGACCGTCTGGCCCCTGTAAAATGAAGGAACTGCAAATCCCCCTGTTGAATCTATATTTTACGCCTTTTAATCTGCGCAGGGCTTATTAATGTATTATCTTAAGGAGTAATTTATGCAAAACGAACTGGCAATTGTTTTTGCAACACTGGGGTTGGTCCTGGTTCTCTTCGTCTGGGGCCGCTGGCGGTATGACCTGGTGGCCCTCTTTGCCCTGCTCGTTGTAACTATTACCGGACTTGTTCCGGCCGGTGAGGCATTTTTAGGCTTTGGTCACCCGGCTGTAATTACGGTAGCCGCAGTCCTTGTCGTCAGCCGGGCCCTATTTAATTCCGGCATGGTTGACTATATTGTCCGCCTGATGGGTAAAGCCGGAGATAATCCTCACACCCAGCTTGCTGTCCTGGTAATTGCCGTTACGGTTTGTTCCGGGTTTATGAATAATATCGGGGCCCTGGCCCTCTTTATGCCGGTAGCGATCCGCATGGCCCGTAAAGGTGGAGTTTCACCATCCCTTTACCTGATGCCCCTGGCCTTTGGATCGCTTTTGGGTGGATTAATTACCCAGGTGGGAACTCCTCCCAATATAATAATCTCTGTATTTCGTGCGGAGACTGCAGCTGCGGCCCCCTTTCGCATGTTTGACTTTGCCCCTGTCGGTGCCGGAATTGCCCTGGCCGGAGTCCTTTTCATTCTCCTGGTCGGCTGGCGCCTGCTTCCGGAGCGCAAAGGGCAGCTTTCGCGAGAGGAACAGTTCGAGATAGATGACTATATTACTGAAATTAAAGTACCGAAGAAATCATCTATGACGGGGAAAAGAATTCGCGATCTTGAAGAAGCAACTGATGGCGATATTGCGGTAGTCGGGCATATTCGTGACGGGCAGAAGTTTCCCGCACCTTCCCGACACCGCACCTTCCAGGAAGGTGATAAATTGATCATCAGGGCTGATGCCGAAGAGTTACAGGAGCTTCTGGATACAACGGGATTGGAACTGGCCGATTCAGAAAAGATCAATGAAGAAGAGATCAGCTCAGATGATATTATAATCATGGAGGCTACGATTACCCGTGATTCTGTAATGGAAAAACGGACGGCTAAGTCACTTAACTTACGTTCCCGCTACGGGGTAAACCTGCTTGGCCTTTCCAGGCAGGGTGGCCGCTTGAGATCGAGCCCGGATACCATCAACTTCCGGGTTGGCGATGTATTACTGCTGCAGGGGCCGGAGGAGAGTTTACAGGAGGTTCTGCCTACCCTGGGTCTTCTGCCCCTGGTTGAAAGAGGACTCAGGGTCGGACAGCCGCCCCGGGTGTTCCTTGGCGTGGCCATTTTCGGAACAGCGCTGACCCTTGCGGCCACCGGGGTTTTATCGATTCAAATTGCTTTTACCTCTGCGGCCCTGGTCATGGTATTGGCCGGTTTTATCTCACTGCGTGAAATTTATGACAGTATCGACTGGCCGGTTATTGTCCTGCTCGGAGCAATGATCCCGGTTAGCGGGGCCCTGGAAACTACCGGTGGGGCAAAGCTGATTGCAGATGGCATTCTGAACATAGCAGGCGGCGCGGCTCCCTGGATTACTCTGACTGTAATCCTGGTGGGAACTATGTTCCTATCCGACCTGGTCAATAATGCGGCGGCTGCCGTGTTAATGGCTCCTATCGCCATATCAATTGCGGCAGGAATGGGAGCATCTGCCGATCCTTTCCTGATGAGTGTAGCAGTTGGCGCTTCCTGCGCCTTTCTCACCCCGATCGGTCACCAGTCCAACACCCTGGTCATGGGGCCGGGCGGCTATAAATTCAGTGATTACTGGCGAATGGGACTGCCCCTGGAGATAATTATTGTCCTGGCCGGCATACCGCTGATCATGTATTTCTGGCCCATGTAACTAAACCAGGCAAATGCTGTGTATTTTCACATTAACAGTGCTTGCCTCAGGAGTTAATAAGATGACTTTTGAAATTTTACTGACACTCGGCATTTTAATGCTGGCCATAATTTTATTTACCACTGAACTGCTCAGGTCCGACCTGGTGGCTTTGTTGGTCCTTGTACTGCTGGTTGTGGTCGGCCTTGTTACGCCGGAAGAAGGCATATCCGGCTTCTCAAACCCTGCCGTAGTGACCATCTGGGCAGTCTTTATCCTATCTGCCGGCCTGGCCCGGACCGGAATAGCTGCCAGGCTGGCCGAACAGGTTCTGCGCCTGGCCGGAAAAGGTGAAAGCAGGTTGCTGGCTGTTCTAATGGGCAGTACTGCGGCGATATCTGCTTTCGTTATCAATGTCGGGGTTGTCGCCATGTTTTTACCAGCCACCCTGGATATTGCCCGGC
>PXBM01000094.1 GCA_003566935.1 Syntrophomonadaceae bacterium
ACAAAACTAATCAAGTGCTTTATACAGACATTCCTGCACTTCTTCCAGGGTCAGTTTTTTGGGATTGTTGTCCATTAACCGTGTAACCTTCATTGATGCTTCGGCTAATCCCGGAATATCTTCTTTTTTGACCCCGAGCTCGCTTAACTTCTGAGGTATGTCGATATCGCGGGACAGCGAAAGCACTGCTTTGCAGGCCAGCTCAGCTTGTTCACGTAAAGAGAGCATTTCTGTGACTTCGCCCATGGCACGGGCAATATTGGCAAATTTTTGCATATCACCAATCAGGTTATATTCCATGATGTAAGGCAGAAGCAGGGCATTGGTAACACCATGACCTGTTCCAAATTTCCCGCCCAAAGGATAGGCGCAGGCATGAACTGCACCAACGCCAGCGTTGGCGAGGGAAATTCCGGCGAAAACAGAACCCAGAGCCATCTTCTCCCTGGCATCTTTATCGCTGCCAAAAGCAACAGCACGCCTGAGACTGGCGCTTATCAGTTCTATTGCTCTGAGGGCATAGAGGTCTGTCTGGATAGTAGCCTTAGGAGAAGTGTATGACTCGATGGCATGCGTAAGAGCATCCATTCCAGTTGCAGCCGTAACGGCGGGCGGTACAGACAAGGTCAGTTCTGAATCGACAATGGCCACATCGGGAATAAGGTATTTGCTAACCACTCCTTTTTTTAACTTTTCCTTCTGATCGGTGAAAATTGCATTTTTAGTAACTTCCGCACCGGTTCCTGATGTTGTAGGAATTAATACTTTTGGAATACCTGGTTTTGGAATAAGGTTAACGCCGACATAATCTAAAATGCTGCTATCATTTGTAGCCAGAACCGAAACCCCTTTGGCAACATCAAGCGGACTGCCACCACCAAGACCGATAATCAGGTCGCACTTATTGCTATTAAATACTTCCAAGCAGTTTTCCAGATCCTTAACAGTCGGTTCGGGCTTTACATCAAGGTACTGGATTACTACTAGCCCGTTTGCTTTAACCAGATCTGAAACCTTTTCAACAATTCCTGCAGATGCGACTCCTGAATCTGACACCAGAAAAACTTTACTAGCCCGGTGCTCCTTCAGTTCGTCACTAAGGTTAGTAATTGCACCCTGTCCGTAATAATTGACACCCGGCAGGCTAAAAGGATGAACCATAAACAGATATCTCCCTTCATTGAAAAATCCTTTTTAATTTTTTATGTTACATTATTCTTCAGATTTATTGAACCAGCCAGCCTAGACCTAACTCCTCCAGCTTGTTCCGGCTAACTCCTCCACTTTTATTCCACCCCGCCAAAGCATAATACTTTTCTACTGCATCATTAAGATCTTCTTCTTTGAGAGTGATCTTGCCCGCAAATGGCCCTTTGGCCAGGGGTCGGTAAAAGCTTTCTGATAGCTTATCCGCTTCCTGCTCAAGACCCTGCCTGCGGTTAAACTCCCGGGCCATGGCCATAGCCCTCTCCCCGGCTTTCATCAGCTCAAACCAGCTTGTTTTCCAGCCGGTTGCCGCAACGACCTGATCCAGCAAGAAATTTAATGGGATCAGGCTGCGGGCAACATAGCCAAAAACGCAAACTCCGAGTAAATCATAAACACTGTTTAAAACGCTGGTATAGTATATTAACCTCACTTTGGCCATTCCAGTATCTAATGGGTCAACTGCTTCAGTTAACCCCAGGCCCGCCATTTCTATAACACCGAACCCATCTTCTGCTGCAAAGAAAGGATCATGCTGGGCAAACCAGTGATCGGCACCATTTATTGAAAGTGCGTACTGCAAACCCAGGCCGGTTTTCACACGCGGGTCATGCATTGGCGCTTCCTGCCCCTTTGATTCAACAAGATATTTCTTGCTTTCGGGGCCAAATTTCTCCGCTGCTTTTTTGCTACCCAGGGCCAGCAGGTCACCGATCCCTTCCCTCTTAATTATTTTTTCCACCAGGGGAATAAGGACATCTTTATTGCCGAATTTAAGCTCCATACCATCTGTGTCATCCGGCCCTATAATTCCTTCTTCAAAACACTTCATAGCAAAGGATATGGTCATACCCAGGGTTATGGTATCCAGGGTATTGCGGTTGCATATTTCATTGACCTTGGCTACAACTTTGAGATCCCCGATACCGCAGTTTGAACCCAGTGCAGCCAGGGTTTCATATTCCGGACCACCATACATCTTATCTACAACAATATCATCTTCATTTACTTCCACCACGCGCTTACAGACCACCGGGCATGCATAACAGCCTTTCGGTTTCAAACTGTAATCTTCCGATGCCAGCTCTTCCGCCCCTTCAAATACGCCAAGTTCAAAGTTATTTGTCGGCAGCCCACCCTGGGCATTTACCGTCTTTATTCCGGCCGGCGTGCCGTGCTTATGAAGCATAGAGCTTAAGGGATGCTCCTTAACCTGGCCTGCAGTCCAGCGAAATATTTCTTTTAACCGTTCTTCATTTTTTGCTTTCAACTTACCGCTGCCCCGCACTGCAATTGCCTTAAGGTTTTTGGATCCCATCACAGCTCCCAGACCGTTTCGGCCGTTAAAATGAGCCAGGTTGTTTACAATATTGGCATAAAGTACACCCTTTTCACCTGCCGGTCCGATCTGCACCACCTGTGTTCCTTTATCCCCCAGCTCTTCCCTGAGCTTTTCCTGGACAGGGCCGGTTTCCGACCCCCAGAGGTGCCCGGCATCCTTAATTTCTACCTTATCGTCACGGATTAGAAGATAGACCGGAGCTTTGGAAGAACCGGTAATTACCAGGGCATCAAAACCGGCTTTCTTCAACTCAGGCCCCCAGTAACCGCCTGCTTCTGATTTACCAAGTGCACCGGTCAGTGGTGATTTACTTATGACGACATACCGGGGTACTGCCGGAGCCCTTAAACCTGTCAGTAAACCGGGGGCAAAGATGAGAGGGTTTTCCGGCTCCAGGGCATCAACATCATGCTTCGATTCTTTTAAGAGGTAATACAAGCCAATTCCATGCCCGCCCTGGTAACGGCGGTAAAAACTTTCCGGCTGCTCTTCAACCTTTACTTCACTGCTTGTTAAGTCAACTTTTAAAATCTTTCCGTTAAAGCTCATTTTCAGCCTCCTCCAAAGATGGGATATAATTCTACAGTAACTCCATCGTGCAAAGGGCAATCCAAATCGCTTACCTGGCCATCAACCATGGCCAGTCCAATATGACCAGGTTGCAGTCCGCATTGCTCGAGAATAGCCCTGATAGTTAAGTCAGGTTCATAGGTTAACTCAACCTGATCGGGTTCACCGGGCACATATTCACTTAGAATACTTTTAAATAGAACTGTAATCATCACTAATCCTTTTGTATGTAAGAACTACTTGATTTGCTTTTTTATACTTCAATTGTCAATCAAAGATTCCTGCAAACGTTCCTGCAAACATGTCAGAGCATAGCTTGACCAGCACTAATCTATCTTATATACTTATTCAGTATTATACTCCACAGGGGGTAGATTATATTGAAAAAACCCATCATCCTGGCTGTCATAATAGTGGCACTTCTTTCTTTTTTTTCAGTAGTGCCTTCTGCGGTTGAAGCTAACCTTGAAATAGATAATGAAAGTATAGATACTTTTATCAAAGAAGAAATGAGGACTTCACGCATTCCCGGCCTGGCCCTGGGCATTGTCAAAAACGGTGAAATTGCCTACCTGAAAAGTTACGGTCATGCAGGAAATGGCAGAAATTTAACTCCACAAACCCCCTTCCTGATTGGTTCTTTAAGTAAATCTTTTACAGCTGTCGCAACCATGCAGCTCGCTGAAGCGGACCTGCTAAACCTTGATGCCCCCGTCCGGGAATACCTGCCCTGGTTTGAAATGGCCGGGGATTATGATGTTTCTACGATGACCGTGCGGCACCTGCTGGTCCAAACCAGCGGTATCCCGTGGGAAGCCGGGTTGTCGACCCTGGCCGATGACAGCTCCTTAGCCCTGGAAGAAGAGATCAGGGCCTTAAAAGATATTGCCCTGGCCCATCCACCCGGTGAGCAATACATTTATTCAAACACAAATTATAATATTTTAGGGCTGATCATAGAAAAGGTTTCAGAGCAAGGTTATATGGCTCATGTTGAAAATGATATTTTTAAGCCCCTTGAAATGCAGGATAGCTATCTGAGTAAAAATGATGGCATTGACGGTGGGATGTCTGAAGGTCACCTGAAGTGGTTTAGCTTCCCCGTTGCAACAGATATCCAATACCTGGACAATTCTCTGGCCGCTGGATTCATTATTTCCAGCGCCGAGGATATGAGTCGCTACCTGCTAATGCACCTGGGAGAAGGCAGCTATAATCAGTCAATAATTTTAAGTAAAGCCGGCGCGGCAGAACTTCATACACCCGGAAAGGTAGCAGATGGTGAAAGCGAATATGCCATGGGCCTTGTGGTCAGGGAAGTTGAAGGTGCCAGCTTGGTCATGCATGATGGAGCTACCCAGGGTTTTAATTCCGGCATGATTTTCTCTCCCAAAGATCAGTGGGGTGTCGTTGTCCTGACCAACTTTGCCGGTCAACTTGAATTGCCAGCCATGGGCATTGCCTTGGGTGTTGCCGATATCATGCAGGGCATCAGCCCTGAAACGGATTCACGCACCAGGAAAATGGTCTACCTGGGTCTGCTCACGTTGATGATCATCCTGATTGCTTTTACAATAAGATCAATTATTTTGCTACCCAAAAAATGGGCCGTTAACATAAAGGAAAACCGCCCGCGGGGATTTTTCCCGGTTATCGGGCGGATTGTGCTTCCTGCCGGGTTGGAATTGCTTGTTGCTTACCTTATATTTATATTTATTCCCGCTGGCGCCGGTTTTTCTGTATGGAGCCTTTTTACGCTCTTTCACCCGGATTTAGTATACAGCCTTCTATTACTGGCTGCCCTGCTGCTAATCAAAGCATTGTGGCGTATTTACCTGCTCTTTAGAATTCGCAGTAATTAACCGTACGGGGGAAGGGTATTACATCCCTGATATTGCTGACACCGGTAAAATACATGATTGCCCTTTCAAAGCCCAGCCCAAAGCCGGCATGCCTGACCCCGCCATATTTACGAAGGTCAAGGTACCACTGTAATTCGGAAGGTTTAATATTAAAGTCAGCCATCCTGGCCAGCAGCATATCTTCTCTTTCCTCACGCTGGCTGCCACCGATTATTTCTCCCACCCCGGGAACTAAAAGGTCCATTGCGGCAACTGTTTTCTGATCATCGTTTACCCGCATGTAAAAAGCCTTGATTTCTTTGGGGTAATCTTTAACAAAAACCGGTTTGTGATAAACTTTTTCAGTCAGGTAACGTTCGTGCTCGGTTTGCAGGTCTTTCCCCCCCTCAACGGGATATTCAAACTTTCCTTTCGCCTTTTCCAGGGCTTCTATTGCTTCTGTATAACTAATGCGAACAAATTCTGCTTTAGCAATTTTTTCCAAACGCTCCTGTAAGCCTTTATCAACAAACTGGTTAAAGAAAGACATCTCTGTTTCAGCTTGAACAAGGAGGTAGTTGATCAGGTATTTTACCATTTCTTCCGCCAGGTCCATATTGTCATTAAGATCGGCAAAAGCAATTTCCGGTTCAATCATCCAGAATTCAGCTGCGTGACGGGGAGTATTAGAATTTTCTGCCCTGAATGTCGGCCCGAAGGTATACACTTCTTTAAAAGCAAGGGCATAAGCCTCTGCTTCAAGCTGCCCACTGACAGTCAGGTTTGTCTTTTTGCCGAAAAAGTCCTGGCTGTAATCAACTCCGCCCTCACCTGTCAGGGGTGGATTCTTTGGATCAAGGGTTGTAACCCTAAACAGTTCACCGGCTCCCTCGGCATCATTGGCGGTAATGATCGGGGAATGAAGATATATAAATCCTTTTTCCTGGAAAAACCGGTGAATGGCAAAAGCGAGCATTGAACGAACCCTGAATACAGCGTTAAAAAGATTAGTCCTCGGCCGCAGGTGAGCAACTTCTCTTAAAAATTCTCTGCTGTGCCGCTTTGGTTGAATCGGATAATCCTCCGGTGAGGCTCCTTCCAACTCAACCCGGCTTGCTTTTATTTCAAAAGGCTGCCTTGCCTCAGGTGTAAGAACAAGGGTGCCGCTAACGTTTATAGCAGAACCGACTCCCATCCTGGCCACTTGATCATAATTAGATATTATGTCTTTTTCATAAACAATCTGCAGGGTATTAAAATGAGTCCCGTCGTTCAGGGCAATAAAGCCAAAAACTTTCTGGTCACGGTTATTCCTGATCCAGCCATTAACGGTAACCTCTTGATCGGCAAACTTTTCTGCATCTGCAACAATTTGCCTGACTGTTACTTTTTCCATTTTTCTCCCCCTTTGTTGAATATACATTCTTAGTATATCGGAAAGAAACAATCCTGAAAAGAAGTACAGTAAAACGGTTCGTTTCGACATCTTAGTTTAATTTACCTCCAAGTATCCAGCCTGCTCAAAAAACTTTAGCAAGCGTAAAGTGCAGGCATGGAACTGCCGGTGAAGCTCAAACGGTGCAATTCTAGCCTTAACATTCAGCGAGCGCAGTTTTCTTTGGCAATCTGGACAACTACAAAACAATAAAAGGATCTATTAATAAAAGAGCGAATTTTTTAAGAATCCTGCGAATAATAGTTACAAAATATTAGAGAAAGGATGATCATATGCGCGACACAAGAATAGAAGAACTGGCAGATATATTGATAAAGCATTCCACCCGGATTAAGCCAAAGGAGACTGTGTTAATTTCTTCTACTGAGCTGGGCCAACCCCTGGTAGAAACCCTCTACGAGAAAATTTTAGCCATGGGCGCTTTTCCTTTACTCAAGCTGACTTTTTCAACCCTGCAGCCGCTTTATTTTAAAAATGCCAACAATGAACAGCTGGATACCCTGCTCGATATAGAAGAGCTAATTTACAAAAAAGCGGATGCTCTAATCAACGTTAGAGCTCCTGGTAACATGAAAGAGTTAAGCGGTGTAGAGCCTGACCGCATGACCAGGCGCATGAAAGCGATGCAGCCAATCCAGGAGTGGGTTATATCCGGTAATGTCCGCTGGACCCTTTGCAACTTCCCCACACAGGCTTTGGCCCAGGAAGCAGAAATGTCACTGGATGAATACGAAGACTTTGTTTTTGGAGCGACAAATATAGATTGGTCGGCACAGGCAGAATTTTTGAAAAAGATTAAGGAAGTTTTTGACCAGGGTCAAAAAGTGCACCTGGTCGGTGAAAATACTGATCTGAAATTTAACCTGGCCGGCAGATCCGGCATTGTCTGCGACGGCAGCCATAACATGCCGGATGGCGAGGTATTCTATGCTCCCGTCGATGATTCGGCAGAAGGTTATATCAACTATGATTTCCCTGCTATTTACCAGGGCCGGGAAGTTAACAATGTCCGCTTGGAGTTTAAGAAGGGACAGGTTGTAAAAGCAAGTGCCGATAAAAATGAAGCGCTGCTGCAAAAAGTGATCGAAACTGATGAAGGGGCAAAACGAATTGGCGAATTCGGTATAGGCACCAATTACGGTATTACCAAGTTCACCAAGGACATCCTCTTTGATGAAAAAATCGGGGGCACAATCCACCTGGCTTTGGGGCGCGCCTATCCCAAAGGTGGCGGGATCAATCAGTCTGCAGTCCATTGGGACATGGTAAAAGATCTACGCAGCAACGGCAAAATCTATTTGGACGGTAAACTTGTCCAGGAAAACGGGGACTTTAAAATCTAGTAGTAAAATAGGGGAACAGGTACCTGCTTTACTTTTTCTTTATTTTTGCCCAGCTGTCTTTTAGCTGAACGATGCGGTTAAAGACCGGCTGTCCGTCTGCCGATGCTTTCGGATCAAAGTAAAAGTAAGCTTTGCGTAAAAACTGGAAGCGGCTTCCGGGCTTAGCCTCGGCTACTGCCGGTTCAGCAGGTACGTTTTCACAGACAATAAGCGATTGCGGATTGATATGACTGGTAAAATCCTGTTCGCTGTCTTCCTCGGGGTTTTCCACTGTAAATAAGGTGTCGTACAAATTCACTTTAATGGTCGCTGCGTGCTGTACAGAAACCCAGTGGATTACCCCTTTTATTTTTTTGCCGCTGGTATCAGATCCACTCCTGGTCAGAGGATCATAAGTACAGCGCAGTTCGATGATATTGCCTTCATTATCCCTGATTACTTCTTCGCAGCAAATCACATAAGCGCCTTTAAGGCGGACCTCTTTACCGGGACTGAGTCGGTGAAACTTTTTCGGCGGGTCTTCCATAAAATCCTCGCGTTCAATGTAAATCTCCCTGCTAAAGGGCACCTCCCGCTTGCCTGCACTATCATTGCCGGGCAGGTTTTCCATTTCACACATTTCGGTCTTATCTTCCGGCCAGTTGGTTATCACTACCCTGACCGGATCAAGAACAGCCATCAGGCGGGGAGCTGTATTTTCAAGTTCCTGGCGGATACAGTGCTCCAGCAGGGCCAGGTCTACGGTACTTTCAGCCCTCGATACCCCAACTCTCTCCTGGAAGTCAGCAATCGCCTGTGGGGTTACCCCTCTTCTTCGCAGACCGGCTATGGTCGGCATGCGGGGGTCATCCCAGCCAGATACGTATTTCTCTTCAACCAAACGGCGCAGCTTGCGCTTGCTCATAACAGTGTGAGTCATGTTAAGACGTGCAAATTCCGTCTGGCGGGAGCGATACTTTACCACTTCCGGCACGAGCTCCACAGCGCGATCGACAATCCAGTCATAAAGAGGACGGTGATCGCTATATTCGATCGAACAAAGAGAATGGGTGATCCCTTCCAGGCAATCAGAAAAAGGGTGATCGAAATCATACATAGGGTAAATACACCATTTGTCACCGGTACGGTGGTGATCGGCATGTAAAATGCGGTAGATGACGGGATCTCGCATATTAAGGTTACCGGAAGCCATATCAATTTTTGCCCTCAAAACCCTGCTTCCCGTGGGGAATTCTCCTTTACGCATTCCTTCAAATAATTCAAGGTTTTCTTCCACGGAACGATTACGATAGGGGCTTTCAGTTCCCGGTTCGGTCAGTGTCCCACGATATTCCTTGATCTCTTCCTGGTTTAAATCGCAGATATAAGCCCTGCCGGCCTCTATCAGGCGGCAGGCAAACTGATACTTTACTTCAAAGTAGTCAGAACTGAAAAACAGGCGATCTTCCCAATCTGCTCCCAACCAGCGAATATCTTCGATTATTGAGTCAACAAACTCCTGCTCTTCTTTGATAGGGTTGGTATCATCAAAACGAAGGTTAAATTTGCCATGAAAATCCCTGGCAATAAAATAATTAAGCAGGATCGCCTTGGCATGGCCTATATGCAGGTAACCGTTAGGTTCGGGTGGAAAACGGGTGTGGACCGGGTTATCTCCCAATGTGCTTTTGGCAAGATCTTCCCTGATCATGGAGTAAATAAAATTTGATTTACCTTCAGTTCCATTCTTATCAGTCATATTAATCTCCTTTGACCATACCGCAAACCTATGCAGATATAATTATTCGACTGTTACACTTTTGGCCAGGTTACGGGGTTTATCAACTGAACTACCGCGGGCCAGGGCGGCATAGTAAGCAATCAACTGTGTCGGTACTGCCGCCAGGACCGGGGCCAGGATATCGTTAACCGGGGGCAGATAAAAAATCGACTCTACCTGCTCGGCAACATCATCATAACCTTCCATGGTGATTGCAAATACGGCGCCACCACGGGCATTAACTTCCTGGATATTGCTCAGGGTTTTATCATATACTGCTTTCTGTGTAATTAAGGCCACTACCGGTACACCATCAACGATCAGGGCTAGAGGGCCGTGTTTAAGTTCTCCTGCAGCATAAGCTTCGGCATGGATATAGGATATCTCTTTTAGTTTAAGGGCTCCTTCCCTGGCTACCGGGTAGTCCAGGTTACGCCCGACAAAGAAAGCGTTGTTCCATTTAGAAAGATGCTCGCAGTATTTATGCAGTTTGGCCAGGCTGTCTTCAGAAAGAACCTGTTCCAGCTGCCCTGGCAGCTCTTTTAAGCCTTTGACCAATTCATCAGCTTTTTGGGAAGCCAGGCAAGCCCGCAGTTCCCCGAAATAAATAGCTACCAGGTAAAGGGCAACAAGCTGGGTCAGGTAGGCCTTGGTAGAGGCAACGGCAATTTCAGGGCCGGCCCAGGTATAAAGAACTTCATCCGCTTCGCGGGAAACAGTGCTGCCTACTACATTGGTAATAGCCAGAACCTTTACCCCTTTTTGCCTGGCCATACGCAGTGCAGCCAGGGTATCGGCGGTTTCACCGGACTGGCTGATAACTATAACCAGCTGATTCTCTTTAAAAATCGGGTTACGGTAACGAAATTCCGAAGCGACATCAACTTCAACCGGTATAGAAGCAAGATCTTCCAGCAAGGCTTTACCAAGTAGACCGGCATGGTAGGCAGTACCGCAGGCTACAATATAAATACTTTCAAGGCCTTGTATCTCTTTTTCTGTCAGGTTGATTTCATCAAGCTTAATTTTACCGCTCGCTGTGTCTATGCGCTGACGCATAGTCTCTTTTACTGCTGCAGGCTGCTCCATTATTTCCTTGAGCATAAAATGATCGTAACCGCCCTTTTCGGCGGATTCTATATCCCAGTTAATTTCGAATACTTCCTTATCAAGGCTTTTACCTTCCGCATCAAAAATCTCAACCTGTTCAGGGGATATTGATGCAAACTCACCATCTTCTAAGATTTTAGTTTTTCTTGTATGGGCTAAAAGGGCCGGAATATCTGAGGCAACAAGGTTTTCACCTTCTCCCAACCCAACAATCAGGGGGCTGTCCTGGCGGGCACAGACCAGGCGTTCAGGCTCGTGGGAAGATATAACCACCATGGCATAAGAGCCTTCCACCCTGGCAACCGCTTTACGCACTGCTTCAAGCAGGTCCTTTTCATAGTATTCTTCTACCAGGTGAGCCAGGACTTCGGTATCGGTTTCAGATCGGAATTCATGGCCTGCTTCATCTTTCAACCACTGGCGCAGCGTTTGATGGTTTTCTATAATACCATTATGAATAACGGCAAATTTTTCACAGCAGCTGTAGTGGGGGTGAGCGTTTTCATCTGTCGGACGGCCGTGGGTTGCCCAGCGGGTGTGGCCTATCCCGACTTTAACCTCGCTGTCTGCTCCATCCATTTTACTTTCAAGATCAGCAACTGATCCTGCCGCTTTAGTGATCTTTAACTTGCCGTCAAGCTGCAGGGCCAGGCCGGCAGAATCATAACCACGGTATTCGAGCTTTTTTAAACCATCTATTAGAATTGTATTTGCTTCTTTAAAGCCTGTATAGCCAACAATGCCGCACATATGTAAACCCCCGCATAAATTTACTGAAATAATAGCATTAACCTCAAGTATTATAACATCGCCAAAGGTTCATTGCTACCAGATCTATTTACTGCATAACCGTCTTCATTTTACGGCAGCTTTCTTGAAAGCTGAAGCGAGCATAAAGTGCAGGTATGTAACTGCCGGTAAAGTTAAACCTGTAGAATTTGTATCAAAACAATTTTGATTACGCTTTGTTGTTTAAAAGTTAGCCCTGCTCTTCCCTGATAATTTCAGCCAGGGACTCGGCATGTTCGAGCAGGGTCTCTTTATCGAGAGGAGCTTCAATCATTACCCTTATTTTAGCTTCAGTTCCGGAAGGCCGCACCAGAATCCGGCCATGTTTGCCCAGCTCTTCTTCTATTTTCCTGATTGCTCCGGTTATGCGCGGCTTTTCAGCCCATCCTTCCCTGCTTTCCACTTTTTGATTGACCAGGACCTGTGGAAGCCGTTCCAGGCGGGCTGCCAGCTCCGATAAGGGTTTTTCACTTTCCTGCATTACTTTTAAAAGCTGCAGGGCAGTAAGTAAACCGTCACCGGTAGTTGCATGATCGGAAAAAATAATGTGCCCGGATTGTTCGCCACCCAGGTTATAACCCCCTGAGACGATCTTTTCCAAAACATAGCGGTCGCCTACCGCTGTCCGCTCTACTTTCAGGCCGTGCTTTTCAGCAAGAATATCAAGCCCGCCGTTACTCATAACTGTGGCAACGAGGGTACCATTTTTCAGTTCTCCCTTTTGAGCCATATCAACAGCACAGATCGACATGATAGCGTCTCCGTCAACTTCGCTGCCCTTTTCATCCACGGCAATCAGGCGATCGGCATCACCATCAAAGGCAATTCCTGCCATCGCCCCATGCTTAACAACTTCGCTCTGCAAATCGGCAGTATCAGTAGCCCCGCAGTTTACATTAATTAAAGTGCCATCCGGTTCATCGTGAAGCATTATTACTTCTGCGCCCAATTCATTTAAAAGCCGCCCGGCCACTCTGCACGCTGCACCGTGGGCACAGTCGATGACCAGTTTCATTCCATCAAGCCTGGCAGAATTTACTTTTAGATGGTTTAAATACTGCTCCAGGGCTGCATCGTCCGGGTAAGCCTGGCCCACTTTCTGCCCTTCAGGGCGCGGCAGCTCATCAAGACCCTGAAAGTAATAATTCTCTATTTTAGCTTCCACCTGATCAGGCAGCTTAAAGCCCCTGCTGTCAAATATTTTCAAGCCGTTGTCTTCAATGGGGTTATGGGAGGCTGATATTACCATGCCTGCAGCGGTGTTCAGGTTAGTAGTCAGGTAAGCTATGGCAGGAGTTGAGGCTATTCCAAGCAATCTTACTTCTCCACCAGCCGAAGTTATACCAGCAGTAAGAGATCCCTCCAGCATGGAACCAGAAAGGCGAGTGTCACGTCCGATAACAAATACTGGCTTTTCATGCTCCCGGCCCAGCATCCAGGCTGTAATTCTGCCAACCCTAAAAAAAAGTTCCGGGGTTAAATCACGGTTAGCCACTCCTCTGATTCCGTCAGTTCCAAATAGTTTTCCCAAAGACAAACCTCCTGTTTCACTGGCTATAATTAGTTAGATTCCTCTGCATTATTATCATCTGTTACTTCATCATCATCTTCCGGATCGGGTTCAGGCTCTGGAACTCGTGAAAATTCCAATCTAACAGTCACCAGCGACGGATCCATCACAAGCTCATTGACCCGGTTACCGTCGATATCGTAAACCACCGGTGATAGCTCCACGCTTTCTATTAATCTCATTCCGGTTACATCAACTAAAACAACAACCCGGTCAACCTGTTCAAAGATGCTTTCCGGGGCGCCAATTAAAACGTCTTCCGGAATGATTTCGTACTCATCAACTTCCCACCCTTCAGCGGGCTCTCCAATCATATTTAGTTCTACTTCAAAATCCTCTGAATAATAGGCTTCCAGGCCTACCCGGACCTGTTCGGGCTCGATCAAAATAATACTTAAGCCGCTGGGCACATTACCCTGGACCCTGACCAGGTGGTTTCCAGAACCTTTATCAGCAAGGTCAACGTAAACTTCGATGTCCTGCATTGTCAAGCCTTCAAAATCATCAGGAAGCCCTTCCAGGGTGACATCTACAGTCTCAGCGATATCAATTACCACGTAATCCTGGCTAAGGTTTTGCACCTGCAAGGGAACATCGTGCCAGGTGCCACGTTGTGGTGTTGTGCGGGCAATTTTATCACCTGTGACAAAAAGCCACAATATTACTGCCATAAATACAGCTACGGCCATAACAAATTTATTACTGCGAAAAAAACTATCCATAATTACTTATTACTCCTCCAGGACCACAGGCTAAACCCGTCGCTGCTCTCGGGTGAACATTCTTCTACAAGCAGGTTGCGCAACTTTTTCTCATCAAGATAGCGGGAAAGAACCCCGTCATTGGCAACTGAAATAATGCCTGTTTCCTCAGATATAATTATCGCCAGAGCATCAGAGTGCTCAGTAATGCCGATTCCAGCACGATGCCTGGTACCAAGCTCCTTACTCAGGTTTGGGTCTTCAGTCATAGGCAGATAACACCCAGCCGCAGTAATCTGATTACCCTGGATAATCACCGCACCATCATGCAGAGGACTGCGGGGGAAGAAAATATTTACCAGCAGCTCAGCAGTTACTTGACCATTTACCGCAATACCTGTATCGGCAAATTCTTTTAAGCCAGTGCTGCGCTCCATGACAATCAGGGCCCCGATCCGCTTTTTAACCAAAACGGAAACGGCCTTGGTCAGCTCGTCAAGCATATTATCAAAATCCTGGCTGCTCCAGTTGAAATATGTAGACTGAAAAATTTTCCCACGGCCTAGATGTTCCAGGGCCCTGCGCAGCTCAGGCTGCAAGACAATGGGGATAGCAATTAAACCAACGGTCATTGTCTGGCGAAGCGTCCAATGGAGTGTATCTAGCCCGACCTGATCACTTATTATAGTGGCCAAGAGCAATACAATTAGCCCTTTAACAAGCTGCTCGGCACGGGTTCCGCGGATAAGCAGTATCAGGCGGTAAAAAACGTAGGATATAATAGCTATATCAACGATATCAAGCCATTCGATATCGACCTGAAGAATTGCTGCAATGATTCTTTCCCATATTGCCACTTTCTACTGTACCCTCTTTTTAAAGTTTGCGGCTTCTAATAAGCTTTCTTTAAGAGCCTTAAACTATTATTCTATTTTTATGAAGCAAATACCTGCAAACCTTCTACAAAGTTAACATAAAGGTTACGGTAATGTAATACTAATAACACTGCCGCAATTATCACACTTGGCATCATCGGTCAGACCAACTTGCTCGGTCTGGTAACCACTGCGTTTTACCAGTAGATTACCGCATTGCGGACAACTAGTGTCAGCTGAACCGGCCAGGTTAATATTACCGAGATAAACATAATTCAAGTGCTTCTCCGCTCTCTTTTTGGCTTCTTCCATTACCTTTGCCGGAGTGGCCGGTAAATCCATTTTGTACTGCGGGAAATAGCGGGAGTAATGCAGAACGATGTCCGGGCTAAGACTTCCCAGCCAGGATACCAGGGCTTCCTGTTCCTCATCTCCGTCATTTAAGGTGGGTATGAGAAGACAGGTAATCTCAACATGGCACTGTTTAACTGCAGCTTCCACTGTTTCCATAACAGGCTCTTTCTTACCCCGGCAGTACTCCCTGTAGAAATGATCGCTGAAAGCTTTGACATCAATATTCATGGCATCGATATAGGG
>PXBM01000162.1 GCA_003566935.1 Syntrophomonadaceae bacterium
ATGTGCCTGACTGCCAGGAGCGGCAGAGCTGCTGTTATGAACCAGCTTAATAAATTGAATTTTTCACTCACAAATGAACAGCTTGAAAAAATATATGGTTATTTTGTTGACCTGGCCGATAAAAAGAAGGAAGTCTACCCGGAAGACCTTGAGGCGCTGGTTTTAGATCATCTTTCCTTTACCGAACCCCGTTACAAGCTTGATTACTTGCAAACTATCAGCGGCAGTACCAGTGTTCCGGCAGCAATTATCAGGCTAAAAAAAGATGATGATAGCATCAGCGAAGAAGTTGCAGTTGGTGCCGGTCCAATTGATGCCGCTTACAATGCTATCAATAAAATTACCGGACTTAACATCGGTCTCGACAATTACCGCCTGAATGCGGTAACCCAGGGACGCGATGCACTTGGTGAGGTTAAGGTGGAAATGTCTTACCAGGACAGGACTATAACAGGTCGTGGTACCAGCACTGATATTATTGAAGCCAGCGTAAAAGCTTACCTTGATGGCCTAAATAAGCTTCTCAAATTGAACGGTTGCTGGGAAAAGAGCACTTAAAGCCAATAGATCCTATCTCTAGTAAAAACCGGGACTGTTTTTATATTTTTATATTCCCGGTTTTTTTATGCAAACAGGAGTTTATTTTTTATTGATAATATGTTATAATTATCAATAAATTATAAACAATGGGGTGATTGCTTGGAGCCGTTAACGGAGAAGCAGAAAAGGGTCCTTGATTTTATTGAGCATGAAGTATCGAAATGGAATTATCCTCCATCGGTCAGGGAAATATGCAAAGCCCTCAATATTCGCTCAACTGCAACTGTTCATGGGTACCTTGATATTCTCCAGGAAAAAGGCTACATCTCCAGGGAAGCAACCAAACCCAGGGCTATTAAACTTCTCAGGAATGCTTACGGTGAGACGGAAATGACCTGCTCTTTTGCTCCTCTGATTGGTAAAATTACGGCAGGTCAACCAATTTTAGCAGCAGAAAACCGTGATGGTTACTTTCCCGTCCCTGATCATCTTTCTAAAGGAGAAGACGACTGCTTTGTTCTCCATGTATCAGGTGAGAGCATGATTAATGCAGGTATTAATGATGGTGATTATGTGATTATCAGGCAGCAGGATACTGCCAATAACGGTGAAATTGTCGCTGTTTTAATGGAAGATGAAGCAACCATCAAAAGGTTCTACCGTGAAAACGGACATTACCGCCTTCAGCCGGCAAACGATGCATATGAGCCTACTATAGTGAATGAAATAAGAATATTAGGTAAAGTGGTCGGCTTATTCCGTAAGTTTTAATCACTGTTCAGATGATTTGTCATTAGAAATAAACGGGTTTAACCGGTCAGCCAGGTCTTTATCGACGACAGCATTTATTATGATCTGGTTTGACTTGTAATCAACGCTTTCTATATCGCCCCGCTCCTGGATTTCTGACAAGAGCTTTCCTTCGCTGTAAGGAAGGTGTATTTTTATGCGATAGCGCTGCTTCATTATGTTAGCAGCGATTTTATCTTTAAGCTCCTCCACTCCCTCTCCTGTTCTTGCAGATATGAAAGAGGCCTGGGGATATTCCCGCTCCAGGTATGCCCTGTTTGTTTCTTCTTCTGGGAGGTCTACTTTATTAAAGGCCAGCAGTTCGCGCCGGCTATAATCCGGGTCTATTTTTGACAAATGTTCCCGAACTACCTTGATCTGATTCAGATGATCCGGATGATTAATGTCAACAACATGCAGCAGCAAATCGGCAACAGATATTTCTTCCAGGGTAGCCTGGAAAGCTGTTACCAGTTGCCGGGGCAGCTGTTCGATAAAACCTACGGTGTCGGTAAATAAAACTTCCCTGTTGATGCTTACAGTTCCTCTTCTGACCATCGGGTCCAGGGTCGCAAAAAGCTTATCTTCAGTGTATAAATCAGAACCGGTCAGGGTGTTAAGCAGGGTTGATTTGCCAGCGTTGGTATAACCAACAAGGCTTATTACATTAAAACGGTTACGTTTTCGCCTTTCCCGGTGCAGGGAGCGCTGTTTACGCAACTTGGTAATCTCTTTTTTTAAATCGCTAATCCTGCGTCGGATCACCCTTCTATCTACTTCAAGCTGGGTTTCACCGGGTCCCCTTGTGCCGATTCCCCCTCCAAGGCGGGAAAGCTGGTTTCCCAGTCCGATCAGTCGCGGCAGGAGATACTGCATCTGGGCCAGTTCGACCTGGAGCTTTCCTTCGCGTGACAGGGCTCGGCGGGCAAAAATATCAAGGATCAGGGCTGTCCGGTCAATTACTTTGACGCCCAGTGAACTATCGAGATTACGGATTTGTGAGGGCGATAATTCTTCGTTGAAGATAACCATATCGGCATCCAGCATGTTAACCAGGGCAGCTATTTCTTCTACCTTGCCTCTGCCGATATAGTAAGCACGGTCGGGAGTATCTCTTTTTTGAATAATTGTTTCTGTCGCTTCCGCCCCGGCCGTATCAGCCAGCAGGGTCAGTTCTGCCATTGAATGTTCCATGTCTTCATTATCCCGACCGGTATCGAGTCCAACCAGGATCGCTCTTTCTCGCTTGTTCATCAGTCACTACCTTTTCAAATTACTAATTAATAAAAAAGACACTCTGGTGGAGTGCCTTTTTCGCAGTTCTTTTTGTAAACTATTACCCGGCATCTCCTTCAGGTTTTTCCTCTTCTTCGTTGTCCCCATCCATTGCTCTAATACTGATGTTGCGCATCGGTATAATTGTTGATACAGCATGCTTGTAAACCAGCTGCTGTCTGCCTTCCACTTCCAGCAGCAGGGTGAAATTATCAAAGCTGCGAACAACCCCCTTGATTTGATAACCATTGATTAGAAAAACCGTGGTAAGCATGTTTTCTTTGCGAGCCTGGTTAAGAAAAGTATCCTGTAAATTAATTGCGCCTTTCATATATCTGGCTCCCTTCGTATCTGTTGCTTTCAAAATGTAGTATTCGCCCGTCAGGTGCATATATCCTTCACTTTAACGTAAATATTTTCTGCAATATCGGAAAAAGTTGATTGATTATTGATTTCATGCCATTCTATAGCCTCTTCCCGGCGGAACCAGGTTAGCTGTCTTTTGGCCAGGTTCCGAGTTTGTTTTTTTATCTCCTGGACTGCAGCATTAAAAGTAATGCTGCCTTCAAGGTATTCTGCCAACTGGCGGTAACCGAGAATTTGCATGCCCGGGCTCTTTAGACTGTAGCCTTTTGCCACCAGATTTTTTACTTCTTCAAGAAAACCTTCTTCAAGCATCAGATCCACTCTTCTTTCAATCCTGGCGTATAACTGATCACGATCCATGGTCAGACCATGAAAATAAAGCCGGTAAGGAGATATTTTAGTCCTTGTTTCAATGACCTGCTCAGAAATCGGTTTTCCTTCCAGGGTATATACTTCCAGGGCCCTTATAATCCTTTTCCGGTCATTGGGATGAATTTTGGAAGCAGCTTCAGGGTCTACTTTATTTAATTTTTCATAAAGCCGATCCAA
>PXBM01000125.1 GCA_003566935.1 Syntrophomonadaceae bacterium
AACTCATGAGCCGCTGCCAGCAGTTCGCCGGTATTATTTGACACAAAATCGCGCAACTCCTCAAAAAGGTTGTATTCAAGGGCTGCCAGCTTGTCGCGGGCACCGATTATCTGTTCCTCCATCCTGTTCAGCTCTTCCGTGGTGAAGCGTTCGGCATTGATCAGGGTTTGCTTGCGATGGTATTCGGGTGGCGCTAGTTCAAGGTTAGTTTTGGTTATTTCAATATAGTAGCCAAAGTTGCGGTTGTAGCCCACCCGTAGAGATTTTATTCCCGTGCGGGCGCGCTCTTTTTGCTCGAAATCTAACAGCAGGGTGTTTCCTTCGTTGGCTGTGGTTTTCAGGCTATCGACTTCTTTGTTATAGCCGGTTTTAAACAACCCTCCCTCTTTCAGGGAAAGAGGAGGATCTTCAACCAGGGCTTTATCAATCCGGGTGATCAGTTCATCAAAGGAAGGCATTTGGGCGGCGATCTCTTTTAAGAGGTCAGAATCACAATTGAGTGCTATTTCTTTTACAGGATCCAGCTGGCGAAGGGTATTCTTTAGGGCTACAAGATCGCGGGCATTTACACGTTGATAGGAAAGTCTGCTGCAAAAACGTTCCAGGTCAAAAATATCCTGCAGTTTTTTACGTAAGTCCCTTCTGAGCAAAGGTTTACTTTGCAATTCCGACAGGACATCCAGGCGGGATTCGATTTTAACTTGTTCCAATAAAGGTTGTTCAACCCAGCGGCGCAGCAGCCTTCTACCCATTCCGGTCATGCAGCGGTCAATCAGCGCCAGCAGGCTGCCCTGCCTGCTGCCATCCCTGATCGACTGGGTCAGCTCAAGGTTACGGCTGGTAATACTGTCGATAATCATATTTTTATAGTTGAAATAAAGTTCCAGCTCATGAAAATGCTTGCCATCCGGAGGAAGCTGCTGCAGCAGTTCCAGGTATGTCAGGGCGGCAGCGGCGCATTTTGCTGCCAGGGGGTACCTGTCTAAATCAAGTTTCTGCCAGGTGTCCTTGTCCCACTGTTCTGTAATTAACGCTACGGTTTCATTATGATCCGGAATATATGTCAGTGTTTCAACCAGGCTGCTCTTATTAACTTCCACCTGTTTGCGGCAGCGCATTTCAAGATCTTCCGTGTTGCAAAGTACTTCAGCCGGCTGCAGACGACGCAGTTCATCGGCTATAATTTCCCAGGCTGCATCACTATTATTTTCGGTTACCTTAAAGTCTCCCGTTGAAACATCTACAACAGCCAGGCCGTAATAATTGTTGTTTTCTGCTATTACAACGGCCAGGTAATTGTTGCGGCTTTCTTCAAGCATTTCCTGGTCAGTTATTGTGCCCGGTGTAAGAATTCGGGTAATTTCACGGCGAACAAGACCTTTTGCCTGCGAAGCCTGCTCTACCTGGTCACAAACAACAATTTTATATCCTTTAGCCAACAGTCTGTTCAAGTAATTTTCTGCAGAATGAATCGGAACCCCGGCCAGGGGTATCGGGTTTTCGCTGCCGCCATCCCGTGATGTCAGGGCAATTTCCATCTCTTTTGCAGCCAGCTCAGCGTCTTCATAAAAAAGTTCGTAAAAGTCGCCAACCTGGAACAGCAGCAGCTTATCAGGATGCCGGGCTTTAATTGATTTATATTGCTCCATCATCGGGCTGGCTTTTGACAAATCAGGGTCCTCGCTTAACTTAATGTGGCTTTAATTCTTATTTATTATTATAAGCTATCTTTAATGTAGACAAAAGGACCTGTTTTAAATGTAGCCTTCTTAAGAAACATCGCTCGATAATTATTTAGGCTGGAACTGCCACGGAGCATGGTCAATTTCACCGATCAGGTTCCAGGTGCGGACCTCGGTAATTTTGACCCGAACCAGCTTTCCGGTCAAATCTTTATTGCTCTTGAAATGCACCAGTTTATTGGTCCTGGTCCTGCCGCTTTGTATTTCGGAGTTGGCTTTACTTTCACCTTCCACTAACAGTTCTACAGTCTGGCCGGCAAGGTTTTCATTAATTTCCTTGCTTATCCTGTGTTGAACCTGGTTTAGCCGCTGTAAGCGATTTTCTTTTTCTGCGTGTGTCAGGGTATCTGCTAACTCACTGGCAGCAGTATTTATCCGCGGTGAATAAAGAAAAGAAAAGGCATTGTCAAACCTGGCCTTTTCAAGCAGATCAACGGTGGAAAGGAAGTCCTCCTCTTCTTCTCCCGGGAAACCTACAATTATATCCGAAGTAATAGACACACCGGGGACATTCCTATTTATGGAATTTACCAGTTCCAGGTAATGTTCACGGGTATATCGGCGATTCATTGCTTCAAGGATCCGGTTGCTGCCGGACTGGACAGGTAGGTGAAAATGCTCGCAAATTTTCTCGCCATTTTTTACAGTCTCAATGAGATCGGTGGAAAGATCCTTGGGGTGTGAGGTCATAAATCGAATTCTTTCCAGGCCTTCGATCTGGTTCAATTCTGCTAGCAGTTCAGAGAAGGTGACCTGACCCGGTAAATCCTGTCCATAGGAATTGACATTCTGGCCAAGAAGAGTTAGCTCGATATATCCCTGGGAGGCCAGTTTACCTGCTTCCGCAATAATATCGGTCATGGCTCTGCTGCGTTCCCGGCCACGGACATAGGGAACGATGCAGTATGAGCAATAATTATCGCAGCCGTATATAACCGGCAGCCAGGCCTTAAATCCGCCACTGTGAGCGACAGGAAGCCCTTCCCGGTCAGCGTAACTTTCATCTATCTCAATAATTGTGTTTCTTCTACTGCCTGCTTCATTAATAAGATCAGGCAGGCGCGATAAAGCATGAGTGCCAAATATTAAGTCCAGGTAGGGAAAACGGTTCTTCAGGTATTTAGCTGCATCTTCCTGCTGTGACATGCCCCCGCCAACTGCAATGATCAAGTCAGGTTTCTCAATTTTGAGGGCGGCAAACTTGCCCAGCAATGAGGCAACCTTGTCTTCAGGTTTTTTCCGGACAGCACAGGTATTTATGATGATCAGGTCTGCATCATCCGGTGTTTGGACAGCGAGGTAGCCCATATTTTCAACCAGGGCTGAGATGACTTCGGAGTCGTGCTCATTCATCTGGCAGCCCAGGGTAATCAAGTGGTATTTTTTGGTCATTGTGGAAAACTCCAGTTTATTTTGAAGTAAGCTGCACAAGCCAGGTGAAGAACCGGTCCCAGACTTGATCGATATGATCCGAAAAGCGGTGGTCGGCGCCGTCAATAACCGCCAGTTCTTTCGGTTCCGGGGCTGCTTCATATAGCAGGTGTGCATCCTTCACAGGGACTGATTCGTCAGCAGATCCGTGAATAATCAACAGTCCCTGCAGGTCAAGTTTTGCTGAAGATTTCAACAAATTGTGCTGCTTCAGGTCGTAAAAAAATTTGTTTTTCAGGTAAACAGTTCCTTCATCTCCATGAATAGTTGATAGCTGATCAGGGGGACCGGTTATTTCCTGACCGGCAAATTTATTGAAGAGCTCTTCAAGCCTGG
>PXBM01000121.1 GCA_003566935.1 Syntrophomonadaceae bacterium
AACCCGGAAAGTATCAGGCCCTACCCGGAGGTGGGCGTATACAAAGCCCGTTGTATAGGGGTAAAAAAATGCGGGTTTTGCCTGGCGTCCTGCCCTGAAGAGGACAGTCCTTTGATGGTCACAGAAGACCTGGCTACTGCCATTGACCGGGACAAATGCAAGCGCTGCCTGGCCTGTGCTGATGCCTGCCCTGCCAGCGCCCTGGTCGTATGGGGCCGCTGCTATACAGCCGGAGAAGTAGTTCAAGAGATCCTGGCCGATGTTGAGTTCTATGAAGAATCGGGCGGTGGAGTCACCCTTTCCGGGGGCGACCCACTCGTGCAGTGGCAGTTCAGCCGTGCTGTGTTGCAGGAATGCCGCAGGCGGGGAATCCATACCTGTCTCGAGACAGAGCTCCACGTGGAACAGTCAATCCTGGATCAGGTCTATCCTTACGTTGACCTGGTCATAACCGATATTAAGCATATGAACCCGGATAAGCACCGGGAATATACCGGTGTGGGCAATGAAATAATCCTGCAAAATATTGTAGAAACGGCGAATAGGAAAATCCCCCTGATTATCCGTATCCCCGTTATATTTGGCCACAATGACAGCGAAGAAAATATCAGGGCCACGGCTGACTTTATAGCCGGTAGGCTGGGCAGTACTGTTGTGCAGGTCCAACTGCTGCCCTACAGGCAGCTGGGCCTGGAAAAGTATGAAACGCTGGGTCTTGCTTACCCCATGTCCGGTTACCGTCCCCCGGAGCGCAGTATATGGGAGAAAAGAATCCACGACCTGGTTGAACTGCTGAACACTTATAGTATTCCCGCTGTTGCCGGAAGCAGCAGCCTATAAGACGCGTAAGACGCGGGGACGTACCATTTGTCTTATCAAGGTCAACCGCAATAAGACAGATGAAAGATCCCCTTGCCTTAAGAGCGTTATTCCAGCTGTTGCCGGAAGGAGTATCCCTGGCAGGCTTAACGACTCCGGCTCAGCTTAAAACCAAAATAATAGTAGGAGTGAAATTAGATGGCATGACGAAATGAAAACAAATTAAATCCTACCAATAGGTTAAACAATAAATCATTCCACAGTAGTTGAAACAAGGAGGGCTTTATTTGATCATAGATATGCATATACATTTAGGCGATATCCTCTACCCTGGCGGAGGTGAGCAGATTTACGAAAAAGGAGCCAGGAAGAAAATCTTAGTTGATCTGGTTTCGATTTCTGAGGCGGTGCAGTTTAAAACCAACCCGTTCATGGAATGGTTGATGAACAATGTACTGGAGGATCAAATCACGAAAGCCTGCCGGGCCAGGAATAAAATGGCCACCCTGGAAAACATGAGATGCTCCATGGATGAAGCAGGAGTGAGTAAAAATGTCTGTCTGCCCATTGCCCCGAACCTCCTATTTGAAGATTTGCTGAAAGCTGCTGAAGTTGATGCTGGGATAATCCCCTTTACCACCGTCGATTTTACAAAAGACTATGATGTAGAAGCAGCTTTAAGCAGGGATGTGGAAAAAGGGGCAAAAGGTTTAAAGCTGCACCCGATCATTCAGAAAGAGCCCTTAACAAGCAAGAAAACATATGAAGCGGTTGAGGCATTTGCCCGGTTCAACCTGCCGGTTCTTTTCCACTGTGGCATTCAATCTTACTATATTGGCAAAGAAAAGTTCACGGTGCAAGATCCTTCTTACGGAGAACTTCATTATGCCAGAAAGCTTGTCACAGACTTTCCTAATGTTTCTTTTATCGCCGGTCATTCCGGATTGTTCCAGTGTGAAGATACTATGAAGCTTTTGGGCTCTTGCAAGAATGTTTATGTGGATACTTCTTTTCAGGCCCCCGAAAGGGTTAAAAAACTGATTAGCGTGTTTGGACCGGAAAAAGTAATGTACGGGTCAGACTGGCCGTGGGGGAGCAGAACGGCAGTCATGGCTGCGACCAGTGAGGCCTGTAATGGTGATAAGAGTTTAGAGAAGCTGATCTTCTCTGAAAATGCACAGCAGCTGCTGAGGCTTGAAGTTTAGCTGTTTGCGGATTTCACTCTGTTTGCTGTTGCTGAGCGCAAACATATTTATTTAGTTGTACCTCTATATAGTGATTTTGATATATGCTGAGACTACACAGGATAAACCTTTTTAAATGTTGTTCCAGGGAAAGGATGTAAATGACAATGAAAATAAACCCGTTTAAGCCACTGGCACCTGGATCTGGATTTGTATGAAGGCAATTACTTCAGAATAGGGCTGGGCCGCCATAACTTTAAGGGGATACTGCTCGAGTTGGAAGGTTATTTGGCTAAGTTATAAGCAAGTATACAAGGTAATAAAACATGCCAAAAACTCCATAACAGAGTGAATTATTGATCTGTTCCGGGCCGGCTTTTGTGGAAGAACTTCATAAAAGGGGTGTACCTTTAACCGAAAAGGTTCTAAATACACTGCATAGCAATTTCTACCGCTTCATCTGGGCTGTTAGCTATAAGTGGCTTTTTTTCTGCCGGGCGAGCCGGTTGAAGGCGCCAGCTGTTCAGCAGGATTACCTTTTTATTCATTTTCATCGCCAGGGCAATTTCTGAAAGGGTTCCGTATTCCCCGCCAACTGCGATTAACACATCTGCCGTTCTGGCAATGATCGCATTACGGGCCTCACCAAGGCCGGTAGCGATTGCATAGGTAAGGTATGGATTGCTGGCAAAATGATCATTGCCCGGCAGTATTCCAATAACCACGCCATTTTCCGAATGTGCGCCTTTTGATGCTGCCTCCATCACACCACTGCCTCCTCCGCAAATCAAAACAGATCCACGAACTGCAAGCATTGCCCCGATTTTGAAAGCATCCTCTTTTTCAGCTGAAGAGCAGTCTGAAGGTCCTATAATTGCAATATATTTTGTCACTATGATACCCCCCTTTTAAGGATAATCTTAACTTATCATATCACAGCTGCTTCAAGAGGCCAGGGGGGGCAGGAAGCCAGGAAGCCTCGGGGACGCTTAGTTTGCTTTGCGAGCCAAAGCCGCACGGCCTGGTTAAACTGCTGAATGCACATAGTATCCCCGCTGTTACCGGAAGCAGCAGCCCTGGCAAATAAGGTGAACCTTCATTTAACCATAGTTATACATACTTATTTAAGCGATATCCTCACTCCCCGGTCTGCATGAACTTGACTATAGGATTAGATTAAGGTATAGTTATATTAAATATGATTAACTCTATGTGGTTGGTGTCACATTAAGGAATGATTCTTCCTCCGATAGTAGAATCTAAGCGCATTTAAGTTATTGCTTTAAATCCCTTATGTACTGACTACGTGGAACTCAATCATGAATTTTATGTAAGAAAGGATGTAATTAATGAAAAAGCCACACTTTATGCTTCTAATGTTAGCAGCAATTCTTATGCTGTTCACAGTATTTGGATGTGCTGAAGAAGCAGTGGAAGAACCCCCGGTCGAGGAAGAACCGGTAGAGGAA
>PXBM01000081.1 GCA_003566935.1 Syntrophomonadaceae bacterium
ACCTGACCCTGCCGATGCTTGCTTCAATCAGGAGCACTGTAAAGCTGCCTCTAGACATCTATGTAAGCCTGGTTGAATCCATGGGCGGCTTTCAGCGCTACCATGAGTGCGGTGATATAGCTCGTATTTGTGCTCCCGTATATTTTAAAATTGAACCGGGTCGTTCAGAAGCTGAAATGTATAATTCATGGGTTGATAATGCCCTGCTGAATCACCTGGCTGCGCACCGGGTTAAAATTGCCCAGATTTGCATGGAATGGGTAGAACGCTCCGGATACAACCTGGTGGTCAAAGAAGGCGGAGACGATCTTTCCATTCCCAAACCTTAAAAAGGCCTGAATCTAAAAAGAGATATTACCAGCAGAAAGGAATGATGGTATGAGTGCGAACCCCCTGGATACGGCCCTCCACTCACTGCGTGAAGCAGCTGAACTGGCCGGGCTGGATCCTAAAGTTATAGAGCTATTAAGTGTGCCGAAGCGCACCATGGAGTTTACCTTTCCTATGCGGATGGATAGCGGTGAAGTCAGGATATTTAAGGCATACCGGGTTCACTGGTGTGATGCTCTTGGCAATTTCAAGGATGGCACCAGATTTACCGGGAACCTTACTCTTGATGAGTTAAAAGCTCTGGCCCTGTGGATGACCATTAAACACGGAGTCGGCGGCATTCCTGCCGGCGGAGGCAAAGGTGGGGTGGAAGTTGATCCGGGAGAGCTGAGCACCTGGGAACTTGAGAGGCTCTCGCGTAGTTTTATGCGCCCCCTGCCGATGAAAGGAGCCTGGGTAGATGTGCCTGGTGCCGATATCGGTACCAGTGAGCAAACGCAGGCCTGGATGCTTGATGAGTATGAGCAGATTATCGGTTATCACAGTCCGGCTGCAGTAAACGATAAACCTGCTGCTGTAAGCGGTACGGTCGGCAGCGCCGAGGCAACCGGGCAGGGTGTATATTATATATTTGAGCAGGCTGTTAAGGACTTTGGCTTCGCCGAAGACTGCAGTGTAGCCGTGCAGGGTTTCGGAAAAGTGGGTGCGGTGCTGGCCGGGCTTCTGCACGAAGGTGGTTACAAGGTAGTGGCAGTCAGTGATATCTACGGTGGAATTCATTCTTCCGAGGGAATTGATATTCCAAAGCTGCAGGAACATGTCCAAAAAACCGGCAAGGTCGTCGATTTTCCGGGGACTAGTCCAGTCAGTAATGAGGAATTGTTGGAGCTTGATGCCGATATCCTGGTTCCTGCTGCCGTGCAGAGCGTGATTGGTGAAGAAAATGCCCCGAGGATTAAAGCAAAGCTAATTATCGAAGCTGCGAACGGACCGGTGACTCCCAAGGCTGAGCAGTACCTGCTTGACAAGGGCATCCCGGTTATTCCGGATGTGCTGGCCAATGTAGGCGGGGCCACGGTCTGCCATTTTGAGCGGATCCAGGGACTCACCGATGAGTACTGGGACCTGGAAAGAGTAAACGGGCAGCTCAAAGAGTGGATCTTGAAGGCCTATGATAAGATGTTGAAAACGGCCAAAGAGAAGGATTCCTCTTACCGTATGGCGGTCTGGGTTAACGCCCTTTTGAAAATTGAAGCCTCCGTTAAAAAAAGAGGCTGGGTTTAAGCAGAAACATCTCCGGTATATCTACGCCTTATTTTCAGTACAAAGGCGTAGGTATGCCGAGTTTTTTTTTAGAGGTGATCGGGGTAAATGCCCATCTGCTTGATATAAATGGTTTTGATGAGTACAATGAAGTGTACAAGACATATTTTAATAAGCCTTATCCGGCCCGGACTACGGTGCAGAGTGTTATTCCCGGTGGAGGATTGGTTGAAGTAGACGTAATTGCCATGCTGCCAGAAGACTAGACTCCCGGGGCCTTTATGTTCAAGCCGCTAAATTTTTCGGGTTGGTTGTGTGAATTTTTCCAGCCTGCAGTTCCGGAGTGTTTGTTGAATGGCAAATCTCAATAATCGCTATTTGCTTAAAAAAAAGCGTAACCTGCTTTCGGTTGGTGAGGGTAAGCCGCCCGGATGGTTAAAGCTTCCCCCTCATATCATGGGGGTTTTAATGCTTGGGGTTGTTTCCCAGGTATGTCAGGTTATTTTCTTTCGTGAATTTCTGATGGTTTTCCACGGCAATGAAATGACCTTTGGCGTAATCCTTGCCGCCTGGCTGTTATGGGTTGGTTCGGGCAGCCGCCTGGCAGGCAGCCTGACGAAAAGGATGAATCGGCCGGATAACTATTTCTTATTAAGTACGGCTGCTCTTTTTATTATGACGCCCCTGAGTATTTTCATGATCCGCAACCTGCGGGCATACTTCGATTTGCCTCCCGGCGCCTACCTTTCCCTGTTTGATCTTTTTATTGCTACCTTTATCATAATTGCCCCGGTTTGCCTGCTGATAGGAGCACAATTTGTTTTTTTGGCCAGAATCTGGAGGGAATATGAAGATTCGATAGATACTTCAGGAGCAGGAAAGACCTATATTGGTGAAGCAGCAGGTAACTTTACGGGTGGTCTGTTATTTACTTTTATACTCGTTCATATATTTAACTCTTACCAATTAGCCATACTGATTACCTTCTTTATTTTTGTGTCTGCTATCCTGGTAGTGCTTATGGCAAATGCAGAGAAGGGCAATAAACTTTTTCTGCCGGCGGTTATATTAACTGTATTGTTTGGCCTGTTGCTTGCAGCTTTTCCCCTGCTGGATAAGCTTGATCGATTGTCTTACGATTTGCAGTGGCATAATTTTTCTCCCCAACATGAACTGATTGATACTTATAATTCAAAACATGGCAATATTGCGGTATTAGAGCTTGAAGAACAATATACATTTTTTCAAAGTGGCAACCTGATCTTCAGCACCGCCGGTCGTGAGACGGCCCTGGCCGGGATGGAAGAACAGGATGCAGTGGAATTTGCCCATATGGCCATGGTTCAGCACCAGTTGCCGGAAAAAGTGCTTTTGATCGGTGGGGGGATGCGCGGAACATTAGCTGAAATTATTAAGCATCCTGTAAGCCAGGTCGATTATCTCGAGTTAGATCCTGCCCTGACAGAAGCAGCAGAGCCTTTTGTTTCTTCACCAACCCTGGAAGCGCTGGAAGATCCCAGGGTAAATGTGATTCACAAGGACGGCAGGCTTTATGTGAAAACCACGGATCAAAGGTATAACTTAATTATCGTGGATCTTCCCGACCCTGCTACCGCAGTGCTGAACCGGTTTTATACCAGGGAGTTTTTTGCCGAAGCAGAAGCCCTGCTTGAGGCCGACGGGGTTTTTGTTACTGGAATGGTATCAACCCCTGACCTGCGGGGCAGAGCTGTAGCAAACCGTAATGCTGCGGTTTACCATACCCTTGACGATGTTTTTGAAAATGTGCTGCCTGCAGGCGATCATTTCCTTTACTTTTTTGCCGGTAAAAGCAGCAAGCATATTTCACTTGACCCGGTCCTGCTGGCAGAAAGATA
>PXBM01000214.1 GCA_003566935.1 Syntrophomonadaceae bacterium
AAAAGCAATTTCAGGTTAATTGCTGTGGCGGTTTTGGTTGCAGTATTTGTTGTAACGGGCAGCTTTGTTTTTACTTACTACCTGATTTTTGATGAAAAGACTGATATAACCGCAGAAGAAAATGCAACTATTGTAGATGAAACAGGGGAACAAGATACGCACGACGTCCCGGTTGATACTATAAATGACGCTGGTGATCAGGAAAAAGACAGGGAAGATAATGGGATAGAGGAATCGCCAGAAGTTCAGGTGCAAGAACCTGAAGCAGCATCGGAACCGGTAGCGGAGCCTGAAAAGGAATCGTCACAGGAATCGGCACCTGCAGATCAGGCAGTAAATGACGACGAAGGCAAACCGGTAAGGGGCACCATAGAGTGGGATGGTGGAACATATACAGGAACACTGGTAAACGGTGTGCCTCATGGGCGAGGGACATGGAGCGATGCTACCAGGAAAAGTTATACTGGCGAATTTACAGAGGGTAATATCACCGGATACGGAACGATGATATTTCCAGGTGGTGCAATGTATACTGGTTACTTCAAGGATGGCAAAGGGCATGGCGAGGGTACTATGACTCATTTGGATGGCAGAAGTGTCAGCGGCACCTGGATTGAAGGGGTGTACCAGGAAGAATAATTAAGGGTTGCAGAAGCAAATTGTAAAAAGCATGCTGCTAGACCCGAAAAGTAGAGAATCAATAATGGCTGCTTTGCCTTGAAGATGCTGGATTGTAACAGCGATGATCTGAGGGCGGTTATATGTAGTGCATATTCATTCTTTTGGTGGTCTTTTTATATAATGACTATCTCTTCATAGCAATAATTTAAGATTTGCTTCAAACCTCTTTTTCTTTTCAGGCTGATCGGTTACAGGAAATGTTACCTCTATATTGTACTCTCCCACTATACCCTTGATTTGCAAGCCATCGCGGGTAAAGATTTTGTAAAAAGGCTTGGAAAAGTTTGGAAAATACTGCAGCTTTTCTCCCTCGGCCATAGCTTTCATCATGCTTTCATCAACTGTGCCGGTGAATTCATAGCTATAGACGAAACTGCCATCAAAGCAGTCTTCAAGTTTTGTTATTTTCTCTATTTTCATTGTCTAAAATCTTTCATAGCTTCAAGGGTGGTATCGATTTCTTCTTCCCGGGTAAATCGTGACAGGCTGAACCGAATCGTTCCTTTGGAGCTGCTGTCAATATAGCGATGGATTAGGGGAGCACAGTGCAAACCGAAGCGAGATATTATTGAGTAGTTATTATCCAGTATATAGCTAATATCTTCATTGTCCCAGCCGGGCAAGTGAAAAGAAACTACAAGGGTGCGGCTGCCCTGTACGTTAACCTGTCGGGCTCCTATAGATTTTAAGCCAGTTTCTAGTTTACTCAGGTATTTAGCTGTATTTAAATGATATTCGGGTTGTGAAGCAGCCCATTTAAGAGCGTGAAGAAGCCCGCCAAACAGTGGGACAGAAGGTGTCCCGGCTTCCAGTTTTTGAGGCATCTCCGGTGGCATGGTTTTTAGGTCACTGTGAATTCCGGTGCCGCCTACTATAACCGGTTCTAGAGATAGCCCTTCTTTTACGTATAGACCGCCGGTTCCGGTCGGCCCCAGTAAATACTTATGACCGGTAAAAGTGATCATATCAGCTGGGATCTGGGTTGAATCAACCGTGATTATCCCCATAGTCTGGGAGGCATCAAGAAGAGTAAGTGCTCCATTTTTACGGGCAAAGCCAAGCAGTGATTCGGCATTATTAACCGCTCCTGTAACATTGGAGGCGTGGTTTAAGACAACGAGTCTTGGGGTATAATTAATAATCGCCTGTTTCCATTCTGCTTCGTTGACCCTGCCCTGGTCTGTGCAACCAACGATAATTAAACTTATTTTCTTCAGGTGCTCAAGACGATAAAGCGGGCGAAGTACGGAATTATGTTCCATCGCAGTGGTTACTACAGTTGACCCGTGTAGATCAATGCCACAAATGGCAATATTTAAAGCTTCAGTGGAACTCTTGCAAAGAACAATACGGTTAGGGTTATTCGTGTTAATGAGGCGGGCAACCTCCTGGCGACAAGTATAAAGAATATCTTCTCCTTTTGTTGCCGCTCTACCAGGATGTTTGGGGCAGGCGCTCATTAAAGAAGCAACTTCTTTCCCCAGGCCGGGAGCCTTTGGAAAAGAAGTTGCAGCATTGTTCAAGTAAATAGGTGTAGGCTTACTATTAGGATTCATTTCTTTTTTCGACGACGAATTCGCCATAAGAATCACCGGTTTCAATTCCTTTTGTCTGGTTGCATTCGAAAGTGTACATCGCAGACTCGCCGGTGGGGTCATAATCACCACCATAGGCGAGATCCATAAATGCACCACTGACTCCCCGGATCATATAAGCCATCATCCGCGGTGCTTTTTTCCCGGCGCAGCTGTCTTTTATATCTGATTCATAGTAATCATCGACCTTTACTACCATTCGTTCGTTTGGTTTGAGTTCAACTATCTCAGCTTTACCCCAACCCCAGGCTGTAAATACAGCATAGGCGCCGTGTAAAATATCTTCTGTGTTTTCAACCATCGGTTTTACGATTGCGTCCCACTCTTTTGAGGTGATGATGCCGTATCCGGTGTGATAACCACATTCGTGAGCAGCATTAACAAACAGCTCTTCCACTGCATCTACAATATCTTCATTTACAGCATCAACCATTCTGCGGGTAAATTCATTCCAAAATTCTGCTGGAAATGAGTTAACAAGCACATTAAAAGCAGGAATCAGGCCGTCCGAATTTGCCTCGACAGAAACCTTGGACATTTGCTCAATAACTTTGTTCCTATCTATAGCCATATTTACCTCCTTAAACTGATACTTTTAAAACAGTTTTTGCAGCGCCGGTCACCTTGCTTTCCTGTTCCTCAACCGTATAGGTGCGAACAGGCTTGTCAAAAGAAGCTGAAAGCATGGCTGCGACATAACCGGCTCCAATATAATTGACAGGTGAATTGAACTTACCCCACTTTTGCAGCCACCCATCATCGATGTGTGCTACCGGCATTTCGACAAGCCCCCCGTTTTCATCAAGAGAAGCCATCTCGATCTTGCCAAGGCCGAAAGCAGAAAACATTTCTTGTGCCAGTTTTAATCTTTCATTTTTATCGCTGATGTTATTTTTGTTAAAATAATCGGTTAAAGTCTTGGAAAAAATATCTTCACTCGTTTCATATAGAATTTTCGTTCCGTTAACTATATCCCTGGCATCAATTGCTAACTGTGTAAAAAGAGTAGCGTAATGGTGACAATGTAGTACAGTTAGGATATCGTTAACGTAATTGCGGCATCTGTCATTGTCAAAATGCTTATCTAAAACCAGGCTCACCAGGTTGACCCTCCTTATGAAAGTTTATCGATATCTTTCCCCAGTATTTCACTGGCTGCTTTTTTAAAAGTATCGATTAATTCAGGTGTATCTT